>JAFXKQ010000050.1 GCA_017531625.1 Clostridia bacterium
CTGAAATTTGGGATGCACTCGAGACCGTTATTAAGGAACATCCCGTTCTTCTTAACCGTGCTCCGACCCTTCACAGACTTGGTATTCAGGCTTTCGAGCCCGTACTTGTTGAAGGTAAAGCCATTAAGCTTCATCCTCTTGTATGTACAGCATACAACGCCGACTTCGACGGCGACCAGATGGCTGTACACGTACCCCTTTCTGCAGAGGCGCAGGCAGAAGCTCGTTTCTTAATGCTTGCGGCTAACAACCTTTAAAAGCCATCTGACGGAAAACCTGTTGCAGTTCCCACACAGGATATGGTTCTCGGTTCCTACTACTTAACTCTTGTTAAGGTTGATGAACCGGGCGCAAACAAGGTCTTCAAGGATAAAAACGAAGCTATTATGGCTTATAACGACGGCGTTGTAGGACTTCACGCTCCTATCCGTGTTCGTATGACCAAGGACGGTGTATCCAAGCTCGTTTGGTGTACTGTAGGCTTCATTCTCTTCAACGAATCCATTCCTCAGGATTTAGGTTTCGTTGACAGAAACGACCCCGACCACGCTCTCGACCTTGAAATTACCTACAAGGTTAAGGATATTACAAAACCCACCGTTGACTCTTCCGATGACATTGTTCAAAACAAGGTTGGCAAGAAACAACTTGGTAAAATTATTGATGCTTGTATTGCTAAGCACGGCACAAGCGAGGCTGCTATAGTTCTCGATAATGTTAAGGCAACAGGCTTCAAGTTCTCAACCAAGGGTGCGATTACCGTTGCAGTTGTCGACGCAGTAATTCCTCCCGTTAAGGCTCAGCTTATCGCAGATGCTGAAAAGCAGATTGATAAGGTTAATATGAGTTTCAATCGCGGTCTTATCAGCAAGGACGAAAAGAGCCGTCACATAATCGAGATTTGGAACAAAACTTCCGAAGATGTAGGTAACGCTCTTAAAGACCACCTCGACGAATTCAACCCCATCTTTATGATGGCAGATTCGGGCGCCCGTGGTTCTATGGCTCAGATTCGTCAGCTTGCAGGTATGCGCGGACTTATTTCCAATACCGCCGGTAAGGTTATCGAAGTTCCCATTCGTGACAGCTACCGTGAAGGTCTTAACGTTCAGGAATACTTCATTTCCTCTCGTGGTGCGCGTAAAGGTCTTGCCGATACCGCTCTTCGTACCGCTGACTCGGGTTACCTTACCCGTCGTCTTGTTGACGTATCTCAAGACGTTATCGTTCGCGATATCGACTGCGGAACAGAAGACGGCTTAGAAATTTCCGCAATTATGGACGGAAATCACGAAATCGAAAAGCTCAGCGAACGTTTAGTCGGTCGCTTCTTGCTTGAAGATTTTGTAGATACTGCAACAGGCGAAGTTCTTGTATCTAAGGATACAATGATGACCCCTGCTGATGCAGCAAAGATTGTTAACACAGGCGCAGACAAGGTTAAAATCCGTTCAATTCTCACTTGCCACAGCCACCACGGTGTATGTATCAAGTGCTATGGTAGCAACCTTGCAACAGGTAAGCCTGTAACAGTCGGCGAAGCAGTTGGTATTGTTGCTGCTCAGTCTATCGGTGAACCGGGTACCCAGCTTACAATGCGTACCTTCCATACAGGTGGTATCGCATCTACCGAAGATATCACACAGGGTCTTCCCCGTGTTGAAGAACTCTTCGAAGCACGTCGTCCTAAGCGTTGCGGTCTTATCGCTAAAATCGATGGACGCGTTCGCATCGCTGAAGAAAAACGTTCCAATGTAATAATTGTTACAGATGATGAAAAGATAAGAGAAGAAAAGGTTGTAATTCCTTACGGTATTCGTCCTCTCGTTGCAGACGGCGACTATGTTAAGGCGGGCGACCTCCTTATCCCGGGCGCTAAATATCCTCAGGATATTCTCGAAGCGCAGGGCCCCGGTGCAGTTCAGGATTACATCATTGCTGAAATCCAGAACGCTTATCGTACACAGGGTGTTGACATCAACGATAAGCACATCGAAGTTATCATCCGTCAAATGATGAGAAAATTCGTTATCACCGACCCGGGTTCAACCGACCTTCTCCAAGGTGTCAGCTACGAGCTTGCTGAAATTCTTGCCTCTAACAAGGCTGTTGACGAAAGAATTAAGGCAGGGGAGAGCGAACTTCAGAAGGCTTCCTATAGTCAGACTCTCCTTGGTATCACCAAGGCATCTCTTGCTACCGAATCCTTCCTTTCTGCCGCTTCCTTCCAGGAAACCACAAAGGTTCTTACCGAAGCAGCAATCAAGGGTAAGGTTGACCCCCTCTTTGGTCTTAAAGAGAACGTTATTATCGGTAAGTTAGTACCTGCAGGTACAGGCATGAAAATGGGTGACGATATAGAAGAAACCGTAGAAGTTGCCGAAACCGATACTGAAATTGCAGAATAAGAAATTTTTGTAAAAAAATATTGACTTTTATACCTTTTGGTGCTAAAATTCAGTATTGTGTGGGATTATGGGCTTTCATAAACCCCATCTTGTATTTGATATAACGCAGGCGGAGTATATCCGTCTGCGTCATATACACTTTATTTAAGGAGGTGCGATATGCCGACCTTTAACCAGTTAGTACGTAGCGGAAGAGAAACTGTTGAAAAGAAAGCTAAGGCTCCTGCGCTTTTAAAGGGTTACAACTCTATGAAGCGTACCTTAACCGACAACGATTCTCCTCAAAAGCGTGGCGTATGTACTGCTGTTAAGACCACCAGCCCTAAGAAGCCTAACTCTGCTCTTCGTAAGATTGCGAGAGTTCGTCTTTCTAACGGAATTGAAGTTTCTGCTTACATTCCCGGTATTGGTCATAACCTGCAGGAGCATAGCGTTGTGCTTATCCGTGGCGGCCGTGTTAAGGACTTACCTGGTGTACGTTATCACATCGTTCGTGGCTCTCTCGATGCTCAGGGCGTTGCTAAGCGTATGCAGTCTCGTTCTAAGTATGGTGCTAAGCGTCCTAAGGCAGGCGCAAAATAAGTTTGAAATAATTAAATTAATTCAAGCTGCATTTATCAAGCGGCGTTTATATATTTACGCCTTGCTTGGTGCCAACGGGAAAGAATTTACTCGAGTACCTATGATATCATTATTGTGAAGGAGGGAAGAGAAGTGCCAAGCAGAGGTTTTGTAGCAAAACGTGATGTTTTGCCGGATCCGGTATACAACTCTAAGATTGTTACTCGCCTTATCAACAACATTATGCTTGATGGTAAGAAGGGCGTAGCTCAGAAG
>JAFXKQ010000051.1 GCA_017531625.1 Clostridia bacterium
CGAACCTACGGCAGAACCCGCTTCCGAACCTGCTTCCGAACCCGTGGCAGAACCCGTGGTTCAGCAAACCCCTCAGTTTGTGATGACAGAGGAAAAGGCGGCTAAACTCCGTGTCCTTTTCGCAAAGAAAACAAACGGCGAAATTACCGAGGAGCAGTTTAAAGAGCTTAGAAACGAGCTTTTCAAATAAACGGCAAGAGCTAAGGGCTTTTCTTCCTCAGTTTGATTGATTCGGGGGGAGCTTCGGATTCCCCCCTTTTTTGAATTTCTTTAACCCGTTCCCCTCAGAGTTTTTGAGCAAAAATCTTGAATTTTCAGGTGGTTTTATGAAACGTTACACAAAGCTTTTTCTTTCGCTGCTTTTGATTCTTTCCCTCCTTACCTGTCTCTTCTCCTGTAAGGACGCAGGCGAAAAGGTTGGGGACTACGTTAAGGACGAGCTTTCCGAGTTCCTCGCTGACGAGCTTTCGGGGCTTCTGGATTGGAATTTGTCCGAGTACCTTGCGGATGAGCTTTCTCAGTTTGGCGAAGTGGTTTCGGACGAGAGCGTTCTTGAAGCCGTTTCCGTTGCCGACGACGTGGAAACGGGGCTTCTTGACCGCAACGGCTCTTACACTACGGCGGCGGCTGTTTCCTTTTACATTGACACCTACGGAACGCTTCCCAACAACTTCATCACCAAGGCGCAAGCACGTGCCCTCGGTTGGGAAGGCGGCGGTCTTGAGGATTACGCCCCCGGTAAATGCATCGGCGGCGACGTTTTCGGTAACTACGAAGGTCTGCTCCCCGAAAAAGAGGGCAGAATCTACTACGAGTGCGACATTGACACCCTGGGCGCAAGCTCCAGAGGTGCAAAACGTCTGGTTTATTCCAACGACGGCTTGATTTACTACACAGAGGACCACTACGACAGCTTTGAGCTTTTGTACGGGGAGGAATAAGTGATGCAAGAGCGCAGAGAAATCTTCATCGACGGCGGACAGTTCACCACCAGACCTCAAATGCATAGCTACTTGCAGGGCTTGATTACGGGGGTGAGCTACGAGGGGCGTAACCTTGACGCTCTCCACGATGCCCTTACTTCCATCTGCACGCCCACCCTCATTACGGTACAAAACCTTGACACCGCACGTAATTTTCTTAACGGCTACGTTGACCGTACCGTTGCGGTTTTTGTGGCTGCTGCGGTGGAGAACCCAAACCTTGACCTTGTGATTGACGATTAACACGGAAAGACAGAATTCCCATGAAAAAGAAAACTAATGCCAAAATTGACGCAGTTGAAGAAATCGAAGAGGTGAGCCTTAAGAGTTCCGAAACTGAATCCGCAAAGTCCGCAGAGTGCTCCGAGTGCTCCGAGTCTGAAAAGTCCGCAAAGTCTGACGGGTCCGCAAAGCCTGACGGGTCCGCAAAGCCCGCCGAAGCAAACGGGACAGAAGAGTTTGCTAAGGCTCCCCTCAGTCAAGCGGAGATTGAGGAAAAGGCAAAAAAGGCGAAGAGGAACAAACTCATTTCACGCATCATGACGGGAGCAATCGTGGTGCTGTTCCTTGTGGGCGCAGGGCTTTTTGCTTACCCCATCGTGTTGCAGATTCTCTTTGACAACCACGTGGAGAAGGAAATAAGCGAGTTTGACAAGCTGATGCAGGAACTCGTTGACATGGTTTACGTTCCCGAAGAGGAGCCCGGCGAAGGGCTTCTTGATTCAAGCCTTGTGCTGAGCGAGGGCGACAGCTCCGTTGGCGCGGCTGAGGAATCCGACGCCGTGGAGGGCAGTGTTGCCCCCGAGGACGAGAGCAGTAAAGCTCCCGCTTCAAGCCTTCCTTCCGGCCCCATCCTCGACGTGCTCAACGACGTAATGAGCGCCTACAACGAGGGGCTTTACACTAACGGTCAGAACGGACTGATCGACCAGGAAAAACACGAGATTCCCGAGTTTTCCGCAAGGGATTACGGACTTAAAACCGACCTTTTGGGCTACATTACGATTCCGAGAATCGAGGTAAAGCTTCCGGTTTACAACGGCGCAAGTGAAAAGAACCTGCGTAAAGGCGCGGCGGTTCTTGCCTACACCTCGCTCCCCCTCGGCGGCTTTAACGAGAACTGCGTTATTGCAGGGCACACAAGGTACGAGGGAATCCACATGTTCAAGCGTCTGACGGAGCTTGAAGTGGGCGACGAAATCATCATTACCAACTTCTGGGGCGTTCTCACTTACAGGGTGGTGGAAACTAAGGTGGTTGAACCGCTCATCGGTGAGGAGGTTTACATTCACCCCGGAAAAACCATGATAACTCTTTCAACCTGTCATCCGTACCCCGACAATTACCAGCGTTACCTGGTGATGGCGGAGCTTGTCAAGTAAGCTCTTAAACCAAAAGGTTAAACCGAACTAAATAACAAAGAAGGCTGTTGCAAATCAAGATTTGCAACAGCCTTTTTATGCTGAAAAACTTTATGCTTAATCGGATTGGTGAATTGAATTGGATTGATGATTTAAGGCTTTCTTTTGATCAGAAAGCTTTACCTTAAACAAAGTAGTACGCCGTGTCCCAGGCGGGCAGGTAGGGGTAATGCCTTATAAAGAGGCTGTAATCCTCTCTGATTGAAAAAACTTTACGGGGCAGGGTAAGCAGGTCGTCAAAACGGTGGTAGCAGGAAACGAGCATTTTCGGCTTGTGGAGGGTAATGCTTTCCCTTGCGCCTTCCAAAGCCTTTTCCTCCTGACCTTCCACGTCGAAGTTGATGAAGCTCACTCGGTTTCCGCCGAGGATTCCGTCCAGACTGTCAAACTCCGTGATGACGGTTTTTGTTCCTCGCTCCGCCTGTGCGCCGTTCCCTGAGCCGTTGCCTAAGCCGTTGCCTAAGCCGTTTGCCGACAGGTTGCCCAAGTTTAA
>JAFXKQ010000052.1 GCA_017531625.1 Clostridia bacterium
CATGTTTATCACTCCTTTTTCCAATAAGTATACTCCAACCGCTTAAAAAAGTCAACAGTAAAGCTGTGACACAAGTCACAGCTTTAAAAAGTTAACATCATCACAAAGGTCTGACAGCATATCTATGTACGCCGCACCATCTTTTAACTGCAGAAGCCGTTTACAGATTTCAGTAACACGTTTTACAAACAAAGGTTCTAACTGTTCCTTCTCAAGGCTTCTCGCCAGAGGACAAATTCCCTTTGCTCTCGGGTCCATAATAATTTTAAGCGGCTCACCTTCATGTCTGTATGGAACAAGTGGAAAAATACGGCAGGCAAGCGGACGTTTTGTTCTGTCACACTCACCCCTGCAAATCAGAAGCTTTGCAGTTCCCGTTTCACCATACTCGCAGGAGGACTCTAAAACCTTTGCAAAATCACAGTCGGAAAACAACTGTTCCTCTCCCGGGAACAACAGCATTCCCGACTCTTCTTCCCCGTCCTTACAGCAAATTCCGTCGCATAATGCTCCGCAATCTTTTTTTAAGGGAGTAACGTTTTCCAAAAGCTTGTAAAGCGGTTCGTAAAATTCTTTTGCTGTCATGCTGCCACCTTTTTAAGTACAACGCAGGACCAGTCACCCTCCTCGTACTCTTCTACAACATAAAAGCCGTTTGCGGTCACAACATCTACAACTTCCCTGCATCTTTCACTTATGATGCCTGAAATGATAAGTGTTCCGTCAGCCTTTACGAAGTCGGGGAAATGCGGACTCATTGCCTTTAAAACGTCTGCTACAATGTTTGCCATTACTATATCATACTGCTTTACGGCAATTTTGTCCTTAAGCTCACCATCCGAGATAATGTTTCCGCAATGAGCAAAGATAACATCCTCGGGTATATTGTTCTGTGCAAGGTTTTCTTTTGCAACACGAACGGAGTTCAAGTCAATATCAACCAACGTTAAATCCTTTGCACCGAGAAGGTATGCACCGATTGAAAGAATTCCGCTTCCGCAGCCTAAATCCAAAACTTCATCGCCGTCTCTGATGATTTTTTCAACCGCCTCTAAACACAGCTTGGTGGTTTCGTGTGTACCCGTACCGAAGCTTGAGCCGGGGTCTATCTCTAAAATCTTTCTGTCACCCGTATTTTCTGCCTTTTCCCAGGTAGGCTTTATATGAAGCTTTTCGCCAATATCAAAGGGCTTGAAGAATTTTTTCCAGTTATTTTCCCAGTCTTCCTCGCAAACGCCCTTCATAGAAATTTCAAGAGAACCGAAATCTCCTTCAAGTTCGGATAAACTCTGTTTTAGTGCAGTAAGCATTTCTGCACCCTGCACATTTTCGGGGATGTACACAATCATTCTTGTGTCGCCCTCTTTTAAGTGCATGAGTGACTCGTCAACATAATCCCAGTAGGTTTGTGTTCCCTCTAAAAATTCGTTGAAATCCTCGGGGTTTTCAATCTGAACGCCTGTAATGCCTAAGTTCAGCAAAAGTCCTGTAATAGGCTCAATGCCGTTTGTGTTTGTGGTAATTACAACCTCTGTCCAATTCATTTTAACCCCTCCTTATTTGAAAAGCTCGCGGACTTTGTCCATAAAGCTTGTTTTATTTACGCTGTTGCCACCTGATAACGCATCAAACTCACGAAGAAGCTCCTTCTGTTTGGAAGAAAGGTTTTTCGGCACATCAATGACTACCGTGAAATGATGATCACCATTGCCGAACACCTTCTTGATGCCCTTGCTCTTGATGGTAAATTTCGTTCCTGTCTGTGTGCCCTCGGGTA
>JAFXKQ010000053.1 GCA_017531625.1 Clostridia bacterium
GCGGTTGTTCTTTGGGTGCTTGGTTCCGGTTCCATTCAGGGCTTCGCAATCACACTCTTCATCGGCGTTGTGGTTTCGCTCTTTACAGCTCTCGTTTTGACAAGAGCATTCCTCAAGCTTTCTGCGAACATTCTTAAAGTTTCCCCGAAGCTTTATGGCGTAAGTGCTAAGAAAGGGGGCAACAACTAATGAAGAATTTTGATTTTATTGCTAAGAAAAAGGTTTTCTACATTATTACACTCGTACTCCTTGTTGCAGGTCTTGTTTCCTTCTTCGTAAGAGGGTTCAACATCGACATTGACTTTGCAGGCGGTACTGAGGCAAGCCTTGACATCGGTAAGGAAGTTACCGTTGCCGAAAGAGACGCTATCAGAGAGATCGTACTCGAAAATCTCGACGATAAGTCCAAGTATTCCTCCGTTGAAAAGTCTGCGGCTGACGCCAACATGGTTATCATTAAGACTAACCAGCTCACCGCTGATGAAAAGGCAAAGATCTTTGATGCTCTCACCGAGCGTTACGGTCTTGATGTTAAGGACTTCGATTCCTACGAGTCTCAGAGTGCTACCCTCGGTAAAGAGACTACGGCTACAGCTATTAAGACTTCCGTTATCGCTGTAATCCTTATGCTCGTTTACATCACTTTCAGATTCCAGTTTACCTCGGGTCTTGCTTCTGTTTTGTGCCTTGTTTTCAACCTTTATGTAATGTTCACCCTTTATTCGCTCTTCCAGATACCCCTTAACTCCAATGTTATTGCGGCTTGTCTTACCATTCTCGGTTACTCGATCAACGCAACAATCATTATCTTCGACCGTATCCGTGAAAACCTCAAGAGCGATAAGAATTTTGCGAAAGCTGCTAATGACGGTGTTCATCAGACCTTCTGGCGTTCCATTAATACCACAGTTACAACCCTTCTCACCATCGGCATGATTTACATCTTTGGTGTTGAAGCTATCCGTAACTTCGCGCTTCCTCTTATTGTTGGTATCGTTGCGGGTTTGTTCTCTTCCGTTTGCCTTGCTTCTCCCATTTGGGGCGATTTGAGAAAGCTCTTTAAGGTTGACGCTAAGAAAGACTAATCAGTTATTTGAATAAAGTCGAAGCCGTATTTGGTATCATAGATAACTATGACCCCGATGCGGCTTCTCTTGTACTTGTGAATTGTATCTTGTGTTCATTTCGTTTTTTGCCAAAGGAGGCAATGATTTATGATTCTTGTTACGGGTGCTTCGGGCTACATTGGTTCTCACACCTGCGTTGAGCTTTTGAATGCGGGGCGGCAGATTGTCGGTTTGGATAATCTGTGCAACAGCTCCCTTGATGCGGTGGAATCCGTTAAGAAGCTTACGGGGAAGGAGTTTCCCTTTTACGTGGCGGATCTTCTGGATGAGGAGTCGTTGGAAAGAGTTTTTTCTGAAAATGAAATAGATTCTGTTATTCATTTTGCGGGACTTAAAGCTGTGGGTGAGTCTGTGGCTAAGCCCGTTTGGTACTACAAAAACAACATTTCCGGCACGGTTAATCTCCTTGAAGCGATGCAACGTCATGGGGTGAAGAGAATGGTTTTCTCCTCTTCTGCAACCGTTTACGGCGCTCCCGATGAGGTTCCGATTCGGGAGGACGCTCCCACAAGGACTACAAACCCCTACGGCAGTACTAAGCTTTACATTGAGGGGATTCTGCGTGACCTTTGCGTGGCGGATCCTGAGTTTTCGGTGGCGCTTCTCAGGTACTTCAATCCCATCGGTGCCCACAAAAGCGGGCTCTTGGGTGAGAACCCTAACGGAATCCCGAACAACCTTATGCCACGTCTTTGTCAAGCGGTCAAAGGTCAGATGAAGGAACTTACGGTGTTTGGCACGGACTACCCCACGGTTGACGGCACAGGGGTTCGTGACTACATTCACGTGTGCGATCTGGCACGCGGTCATCTTCACGCTCTTAAAAAAATCGAAAAGGATTTCGGAATTTTTGTTTACAACCTCGGAACCGGAAAGGGTTACAGCGTTTTTGAACTGATAAACACCTTTTCCAGAGTTAATAAGGTTGAGGTGCCATACGTTATCTGCCCACGCCGTCCCGGTGATGTAGCTTCTGTTTTTGCTGATCCGTCAAAAGCCAAGACCGAGCTTGATTGGGAGGCTGAGCTTGGGCTTGACGACATGTGCGCAGACAGTTGGAACTTTATCAAAGATAAATAAATCCCAATGGATTAAGGATAGGTATAACAATGGGTGATATTTCCAAAATCAGAAATTTTTCCATAGTTGCTCACATCGACCACGGTAAATCCACTCTCGCTGACCGTTTGCTTGAACACACCGAAACGGTTTCAAAGCGTGAGATGGTTGACCGCATGCTCGATAACATGGAGCTTGAACGTGAACGTGGAATTACCATCAAAGCACGTGCGGTTAATTTTAAGTATAAGGCTTCTGACGGTGAGATCTATGACATGAATCTCATTGACACTCCCGGTCACGTGGACTTTAATTACGAGGTTTCCCGTTCGCTCCAGGCTTGCGAAGGTGCGCTTCTTGTAGTGGATGCCACTCAGGGGATTCAAGCGCAGACTTTAGCTAATGCTTATCTCGCTATTGATAACGACCTGGAGATAATTCCCGTTATCAACAAGATAGATCTTGCCAGCGCAGACATTCCTCGCACAAAAGACGAAATTGAGGAAATCGTTGGCATTCCTGCCGACGAGGCTCCCGAGATCTCTGCAAAAATGGGGCTTAACATTGGTGACGTATTGGAACAGATCGTCAAGCAGATTCCCGCCCCTGAGGGAGACCCCGACGCTCCTCTTAAAGCTTTGGTGTTCGACTCGTTTTACGATCCGTACAAAGGTGTTATCGTTTATATGCGTGTTAAAGATGGCACTTTAAAGGTTGGAGACGCTGTCAAAATGATGAACACCGGTGCTACTTTTGAGGTGGTAGAAACAGGTACTCTCAACACCTTTGGGTTTAACCCCAAGGGAGTGCTTACGGCGGGTGAGGTTGGTTACTTTACCGCAAGCATTAAAAACATTACCGACACCGAGGTGGGCGACACGGTTACTCATCTCAATGCGCCTGCTGATGAGCCCTTACCCGGTTTTAAAAAGGTTCTTCCCATGGTTTACAGCGGTATTTACCCGGCGGACGGTGCCAGATACGAGGATTTGAAGGACGCTTTGGACAAGCTGAGGCTTAACGATGCGGCGTTCCTGTTTGAGCCGGAAACTTCCATCGCTCTCGGGTTTGGTTTCCGTTGCGGTTTCTTGGGGCTTTTGCACATGGAGGTCATTCAGGAACGACTGGAAAGAGAGTTTTCTCTGGACCTTATCACCACCGCTCCAAGCGTAATTTATGAGATAACAAAAACTGACGGACAGGTTATGCTTATTGACAACCCCACAAATTATCCTGCGCCTGAGGTTATCGAAGTTGCCGCAGAGCCGATTGTTAAGGCTACGATAATTACGCCCGCTTTATACGTTGGTAGCATTATGGAGCTTTGTCAAGATAGGCGTGGCGTGTTTCATGACATGAAATACATTACGGAAGACCGTGCAGAGCTTCATTACGAGCTTCCGCTTAATGAGATCATTTACGACTTCTTCGATGCGCTGAAATCAAGGACTAAGGGTTACGCTTCCTTGGATTATGAACCTGCAGGTTACAAGCCTTCAAAGCTCGTAAAGCTTGATTTCCTCCTTAACGGGGAAACGGTTGATGCGCTTTCCTTTATCGTTCATGCTGATAAGGCTTACGCCCGTGCACGTAGAATCGCGGAAAAGCTTAAAGACAACATTCCCAGACAGTTGTTTGAGGTTCCGATTCAGGCGGCGATCGGAGGGAAAATCATTGCCCGTGAAACAGTCAGAGCGTTACGCAAGGACGTACTTGCAAAGTGCTATGGCGGTGACATAACGAGAAAGAAGAAGCTGCTCGAAAAGCAGAAAGAAGGTAAAAAGAAAATGCGTTCCCTCGGTAGCGTTGAGCTTTCCAAGGATGCATTTATGGCGGTACTTAAGCTGGACGAGTAGGACGGAGGAATTACGGATTTTGGATTCAAAGGGGGATTTGAAAATGGGAAAAAAACAGCTTTCCTTGTACTTTCATGTGCCCTTTTGTGTTTCTAAATGCGCTTATTGCAGTTTTTATTCGTCTCCCGCATTTTCGGATGAGTTCCATAGCAGCTACGCAGAGGCGCTTTGCCGTCATGTGCAAGCGTTCCC
>JAFXKQ010000054.1 GCA_017531625.1 Clostridia bacterium
CGGGCGCACTTGACGAGCTCTTGGATTACCGATTCGGACCTCTGCCGTACAGAACCTTGGATTTTGTCTTTGAGAGCTTTGATTATGATTCGTACCAGCCGAACGCAACGGTAAACTACACCGTTTCCGAAGACTTTACAAGAATCAGCGAGTTTAAAAAGTTAACCGGACAGAAGTGTAACGGTACAACCATTGTTAAGGAGTATCCGAGAAACTTTGATAAAGATAAAGGTGATCTTCCGTACTATCCCATCAGTAATCCCGATAACGAGGCGCTTTATCGCAGATACAGAGAGATAGTAGACACTTACGGAGTTGTTCATCCCTTGGGAAGGCTTGCGGAGTACCGCTATTACAACATGGACTCCGCTGCTGAAAGTGCCCTTAAACTTGCAGACAAATTGATTGGAAAATAAGTTTTTCAACAAGCTAATTGGAGATTATTATGAGCAATAATGCTAAACAAAAGGTTATCAGTTTTGCTGTGCCTTGCTATAACTCTCAAGCCTACATGGATAAGTGTATTGAGTCACTCTTGTCTTTGGGTGATACATCACGTTTCGAAATCATTATCGTAAACGACGGTTCAACGGATGAAACGGGGAAAATTGCCGATAGCTACGCAGAACGTTATCCGGATTGCATCCGTGTAGTGCATCAGGAAAACGGCGGTCACGGAGAAGGCGTCAATCAAGGACTGAAGAACGCCACGGGCTTTTATTATAAAGTTGTTGATTCAGACGATTGGCTTGATACCGAAAGCATTAAAACCATTGTGGCACGAATGGAAGAACAGTTAAATGTTGAGAAACCCGTTGACGTCTTTGTTTCCAATTACGTTTACGAAAACGTAGCGGAAAGCACAAGCCGTGTTATGCCGTTGAAAAATGTTTTTCCCGACGGAAAGGTAATCGGGTGGGAAGAAACTAAGAAGTTTAAAACCTCGCAGTATCTTTCTATGCATACTCTCTATTACCGCACGGAGCTTTTGCGCAAGGTTGGACTTAAGTTGCCCAAGCACATGTTTTACGTTGACCATTATGTGGCGTTGATGCCGCTTTTGGCGGTTGAACGTCTTTGCTATCTGGATTTACCCACGTACAGGTACTTTATAGGCCGTGCCGACCAGTCTGTAAACGAGGCTAATCTTATCAAACGCATTGACCAGCATTTTGCGGTCACTCATGCAATGATTGATGCATTCCCTGCGGTGAAGGTGCAGGGGATTGACAAAAAGCTTAACAAGTATCTCGTTAACTACATGAGACTGCTGATAGCCATTTGCTCGTCCATCGCACAGATTTCTAAGAACAAAGAGAACTACGCCAAGATTAAACCGCTTTACAGCCACTTAAAAGAGGTTAATAAAGCTTGGTATAATAAAATCAGATGGCGCTCGATTTTGTTCTTCCAAATGCTTCCCGGTCCAATTGGACGCTTTTTAGGCAGAGCGGGTTACAGGGTTACTCAAAAGGTGTTTAAGTATAACTGAGAACCGTTTCAGAAAGTTTAATAAAAAATGAGGCTTTTGCGTTGGTATGTCGCAAAAGCCTCTGTTTTTTGTGGATTGTCTTGAAAATGCCCGCAAATTCCTTTTAAAGGGAACGGAATCTTTTTACACCCCAGGTTCTGAGCAACTGAACGAAAAGCAGTGTAAGCGCCGCAAAAATTCCCGCTGCAATGCAAAGGAACAGCACAAGGTTTTTGACTTTCAAAAGATACGCAAGCGCACCTACCAGAATTGGTAAGGTTATTCCGCCAAACATCCCGATAAAAGCGGGTGCACTTTGCTTTACGGCAATTATTTCGTTAGGGTAGTCAAGTTTTGGCAACATCAGATTTACCAAAAGCCCGCCTACGGCGGTAAAAACGGCGTATACGGCAGGAACGGTAACGAGAAGGACTAAATCCCTTGGCTCTAATTCCAAGCCTATAAAGAGGACAAATGCGTCTACGAGAAGAACGGGCAGAGTAACTGTCAAACTAACAAGGATTTTAGCAAGGAAAACCGTTTGTTCCTTGATGGGCATGGACTTGTAAATCCAAAGCTTGTTACCTTCTACGGAAATCGAAACAGCGGTCGTATAAACCGAACCGATGCCAACGCACAGCATCGCGCACATTAAAGGGGTAAGGAAGTCTGTTGCAAAGGGGAGGTTGAGGACTTGAACCAGAAATGCACGCTCTGTAAAGAGGGAAGCAAAGAACAAAATCGAAATGAGTAAAAAGAGTATCCCGGTGTTCAGAAAATAAGTTGACGATGAGAAAAAGCGATAAAGCTCTTTTTTGTAGGTTGCGGTGAGGGTTGAAATTGGTTTCTTGTTGCTGTCGCTTTTTGCATCCTGAAAAGCAAACTTTTTCCCCTTTGCCGTCTGCTTGAAGTTCGCACAGATACGGCTGTAATGCGGGGCGATGAGCAGAATCAAGAGTACGCCCAAGGCAATGCTGATAACTGCAAAAAGAAGGGTAGAGAGCAGTTTTCCGGAGAGTCCGTCGGAAAAGAGCCGTGCGGGGGGGTAGTAACGGCTGATTTGACCGTGCAGTTCGTAAGCGTTGTTTTGAAAATACTCAACCACAGTTCCTAAATGTGAAACCAGGTACTGGTACCCGAAGAAAACTGCCAAGGAAAGAAGCGTAATAAAAACATTTTTGTACTTAATGTGCTTTATTGTTCTGCCGACAAAATAAGATAAAGCCATACCTAAAGCGGAGGGTAAAATAGGGGAAAGCAGAATGATTACAATTGCCGACAACAGACCGATAACGCTGAAATCTGCATAAATGAAATAAAACACAGAGGAAGGTACAAGAAAAATAAAGGCAAAAATAAGGTCGTAAACGTACATTGCCAAAACCTTTGAAACGAGAATCACTCGGTTTGAGAGAGGCAATGCGCTTAACATTTCAACGTCTTTTGCCTTGTATAGATAGCTCTGGGAAGAAAAAACGGACGTTACCAGCATAAGTATGCTGACAAGCACGAAGAAAATCAGCGGTAACATGTCAATCAATCCCAAGGGAGACAAAAAGTCTGCAACAATGTAAGAGAGTCCTACGGACATTCCTACGAGGTAAAGCAAAAGAAAAGCGAACAGCAGGGAAAAGGCAATTTTTTTGCCTGTAGAGGAGCTTTTAAACTTGTTACCTACGCCGATGGCGTTAAGGTTGTACTTGAGACTTTGCCAAAGAAATCGTGTTGTTTTCATCAGCGAATCCCTCTCATTCAACCAACTCAAGAAAGATTTCTTCAAGCGAGCTGTCGCCCACAACTTCCGAAGTGAAGCCTTCTTTGATGACAACGCCCTTTTTGATTATAGCGATGCGGTCACAAAGCTTTTCTGCTACCTCGAGAACGTGTGTAGAAAAGAAAATTATTCCACCGTTGTCACAAAGCTCTCGCATAAAAAGCTTTAAGCTGTGAGCCGCTTTCGGGTCAAGACCTACAAAGGGCTCGTCAAGTATTAAGAGCTTGGGCTCGTGGGCAAGTGCGGCAATGAGTGCAACCTTTTGCTTCATTCCGTGGGAGTAGGATGAGATGGGCGAACCCAAGTCGGCGGTTATCTCAAAAGCCTCTGCAAAACGTTCGATGTTCAAACGGCGTTTCTCACCGTCTAAACCGTAAATGTCGCAGATAAAATTGATGTATTTAATTCCGGTGAGATTTTCATAAAGGTCGGGATTGTCGGGACTGTACGCAATTTTTTGCTTGTAAGCGATGGGAGACTTTGAGAGAGAGATTCCGTCAAGCTCGACAGTTCCCGAATCAAAGGGTAAAACCCCGGTTATTGACTTGATGGCTGTGGTTTTGCCTGCGCCGTTGTGACCTATAAAACCAAAGATTTCACCTTCGTTTACCGACAGTGTTAGGGAATCAAGAGCTTTGGTTTTCTTGTCATAACTCTTTGTAAGGTTCTCAATTTTTAGCATAGGATACCTCTTGTAAAAAATTTGTTGTCAAAGTAAATGGTGTTGAATGTAAATGGTGTTGAATCTAATAAAAAATTGAAAAAACAAAGCCCTAGACATCTGCTAGGGCTTTGGGTTATTAACGTAAAATTAGTGGCAGATAATTCTCTCAGTCTCTTTATCAAAGATGTGAAGCTTGGAAGTTTCGATACCGATCTTGATGGTGTCGCCTGCACGAGCCTTGCATCTGGAGGAAACACGGGAAATAACGTTGCAATCTTCGCCAAGGCTGAGGTAGAGATAAA
Organism: Clostridia bacterium; assembly: GCA_017531625.1. Lineage (GTDB taxonomy): Bacteria > Bacillota > Clostridia > Oscillospirales > CAG-382 > SIG636. Next base: position 4,212 of record JAFXKQ010000054.1, read on the forward strand.
TCTCTGCGCCCATAAGCTCGGTAACTTCAACGTTAGCGTCAACAACCGCGTCACCGTACTTGTCGGATTCAGCGAGGTCGTGGAGGAACTCAGGACGGAGACCGCCGATAACTTCCTTACCGATGTACTCTTTAAGAGCTTCGTTCTTAGCCTTCTCATCATTGAGCTTGATGGAGAAATTAGCAAAGTCGAAGTAA
>JAFXKQ010000009.1 GCA_017531625.1 Clostridia bacterium
CCCGTATGGGTAGTGGTAAAGGTTCTGTTGAATATTGGGTAGCGGTTGTAAAACCAGGTAGAGTTTTATTTGAAATGGCTGGCGTTACTGAAGAAGTTGCAAGAGAAGCTATGCGTCTTGCAGGTCACAAGTTGCCCCTTAAGGTAAAATTCGTGAAGAAAGAAAACGCAGAAGGCGGTGAAGGTTAAGATGAAAGCACAAGAAATTCATAACATGACGAATGAAGAGCTCGCAAAGAAGCTCGGCGACCTCAAAGAGGAGTTATTTAACCTTCGTTTCCGTCACGCTACCGGTCAGCTTGAAAACCCCAACGTTCTTAACACTGTTAAGAAGGATATAGCAAGGGTTAAGACCGTTATTCGTGAAAGAGAGATCAAGAAGGCGTAATCGGAGGAAGCCATAATGGAAAGAAATTTAAGAAAAGAAAGAGTAGGCTTCGTCGTATCCGACAAGATGGATAAGACCGTCGTAGTCGCCGTCGAAGAAAAAAGCAAACACCCGCTCTATAAAAAGACGATAAGCAAAACCAAGAAGTTCAAAGCGCACGACGAGGCTAACGCTTGCGGCGTAGGCGATAAGGTTCTCATCGTAGAGACCCGTAAGCTCAGCAAGGATAAGAACTGGCGTGTAGCAGAAATTATCGAAAAGGCTAAATAAGGAGGACCGTATAAATGATTCAACCGCAGACCAGATTAAAGGCCGCGGACAACTCCGGCGCAAAGGAATTGATGTGCATAAGAGTTCTCGGCGGATCTTTCAGAAAGAGTGGTAACATTGGCGACGTAATTATTGCCAGCGTTAAAACGGCAACTCCCGGCGGCGCAGTAAAGAAGGGCGACGTTGTTAAGGCCGTTATAGTAAGAAGCAGCAAGGGTCTTCGCAGACCCGACGGTACGCACATCAAATTTGATGACAATGCAGCCGTTATCATAGACAATCAGAAGCAGCCCAAGGGTACCCGTATCTTTGGACCTGTAGCAAGAGAGCTTCGTGACAAGGATTATATGAGAATTATCTCCCTTGCACCTGAAGTTCTGTAAGGAGGAGCAGATAATGAAAGTTAAAAAGAACGATACCGTATACGTAGTAACCGGTAAGGATGCCGGCAAAACGGGCAAGGTTTTATCTGCCGATCCCAAGAACAATAAGGTAGTTGTTGAAGGCGTAAACGTGCAGAAAAAGCACTATAAGGCACGCCGTCAGGGCGAAGTAAGCGCAATTAAGCCTCAGTCCGGTCCCATCGATGCATCGAACGTAATGGTATTCTGCCCCAAGTGCAATCACGGTGTAAGAGTACATTACGTTATCGAGGGCGATAAGAAGTTCAGAGCATGCGCAAAATGCAACACCAACCTCGATGAGGTTAAGCCCGCTCCCGTAGCAAGAAAGGCAGCAAAGGCTGCAGCAACGGATGAAAAGGCCGTAAAACGCACAAAAAAGGCTAAGGCTGAAAAAGCCGAGTAATATTGGAGGAATAGTTAAATGGCTACTAATAAGAATCAGGTTGCTAAGGAAGCTGCAACCGATCAGACTGCAGCTAAGTACGTCAGCAGGGTAAAGCAGCGCTACGTTGAAGAAGTTGTACCTTACCTCATTAAGCGCTTCAATTACACCAACGTAAACCAGGTACCCAAGCTGGTAAAGATAACCCTCAACACCGGTCTCGGCGACGTTAAGGATAACGCAAAGAGTGTTCAGCTGGTGCAGGAAGAAATGAAGCAGATCGCCGGTCAGAA
>JAFXKQ010000055.1 GCA_017531625.1 Clostridia bacterium
GGAAGCGGTAGGTGAGATTTGTGCTGACCATCTGGCAGGACTCCAAAGCAGGTTTAATGAGGTTATGGCGGACAAGGCATACCTTGATAAGATTCTTACCGAGGGCGCTTCAAAGGCTGCGTACCTCGCAAGAAAGACCTTGAGCAAGGTTTACAGAAAAGTAGGTTTTTATCAGCCTAAATAGTTTTTTTGACAGCTGAAAAAGGTTTTAAAATTTAGAAGCAGAAAGCAGAGAGGGTACGGATTTGGCGGCGAAAACAACAAAAAAAGATTATGATGCACAAAGTATTACCTCGCTCAAAGGCGCAGACCGAGTCAGAAAACGCCCGGCGGTTATCTTCGGTTCGGACGGACTTGAGGGCTGTGAGCATTCGTTCTTTGAGATCCTTTCAAACTCCATTGACGAGGCGAGAGAGGGTTACGGCAACGTCATAAATATTACGGTTTTCAACGACCATTCCATTGAGGTAGAGGATTTCGGGCGCGGTGTTCCTCTTGATTGGAACGAAAAAGAAGGCCGTTACAACTGGGAGCTTGTTTATTGCGAGCTTTATGCCGGAGGTAAATACGAGAATAACACAGGGGGCGCTTACGAGTACTCCTTGGGTCTTAACGGCCTTGGCGCTTGCGCTACACAGTACGCTTCTGAATACATGAATGTTACCGCTTACACCAAAGGGATTAAGTACTCCATTAATTTCAAGAAGGGCGAAGCGGTTACAGAACTTATTAAAGAAGAATGCCCAAAGACAAAAAAGGGTACGGTTGTGCGTTGGAAGAGCGATGCTGAGGTTTTTACGGACATCAACATCAGTCATGAGTTTTTCAGCAACATCCTTAAAAAGCAGGCGGTTGTAAATGCAGGGCTGACTCTTACCTTAAAGTGGCAGAACCTTGACGGCAGCTTTGAAACGGAGAGCTACTTCTACGAAAAAGGCATAGTCGGCTACATGGAAGAGCGTGTGGGCGTGGATTACCTGACGCTGCCCGTAAGTTACAGCGCAGAGCGAGTGGGCAGAGACAGCGAGGACAGAAGCGAGTACAAGCTTAAAATGCAGTTTGCGTTCTGCTTTTCCAACGAGGTCAATCTGATTGAGTACTACCACAATTCCTCGTTCCTCGAACACGGCGGTTCTCCCGATAAAGCGGCAAGGAACGCTTTCGTTTGGGCAGTAGACAATTACCTTAAAAACAACAATAAGTACACCAAGAACGAGAATAAAATCAGTTTTCAGGACGTGGAGGATTCTCTTGTTCTGATAGTTAATTCTTTCTCCACTCAGACTTCCTACGAGAACCAGACGAAGAAGGCAATCACAAACGAGTTTATTTACAAGGCGATGACCGAGTTCTTCCGTCAGAGCATAGAGGTTTATTTTGCTGAGAACAAGGCGGATGCCGAAAAGGTTTGTCAGCAGATCCTCGTAAATAAGCGTTCCCGCGAAACAGCGGAGAGCATGCGTGTCAAAACAAGACAGAAGCTTACAGCGCCGCTTGACATTAACAACTCGGTGGAGAAGTTTGTCGGCTGCCGCAGCAAGGATCCCGAAAGATGCGAGCTTTACATCGTAGAGGGTGATTCCGCTATGACGAGCTGTAAACTTGCAAGAAACGCAGAATTTCAGGCAATTATGCCTGTCAGGGGTAAAACTCTTAACTGCCTTAAAGCGGGTTATGACCGCATTTTTAAGAGCGACATCATCATGGACCTTATCAAGGTCATCGGTTGCGGAATCGAAATCAAGGCAAAAGCGCACCGCAATGTTAATCAGTTTGACTTGTCCCTGCTCAGGTGGAATAAAATCATCATCTGTACCGATGCAGACGAAGACGGTTTTCAGATAAGGACTCTGCTCCTTACCATGCTTTACCGGCTTGTACCCACCCTCATTTCGGAAGGTAAGGTTTACATTGCGGAGACACCTCTTTATGAGATAACGACCAAGGATAACACTTACTTCGCCTACGATGAGAGGGAAAAGGCTGAAATTCTTGAAAAGATAGGTAATGTCAAGTTTACGGTTCAGCGCTCAAAGGGTCTGGGTGAGAACAATGCTGACATGATGTCACTTACCACGATGGCACCCGCAACAAGACGGCTTATTCGAATCATGCCGGAGGACGAGAAAAAGACCTTCGAGATGTTTGACGTTCTTTTGGGCGACAACATTGAGGCGAGAAAGGCGTTTATAGCCGAAAACGGCCACAGATACATTGATGCGGCTGACATTTAGTTGTGAGCAAGTTTTTGATTGAAAGATTCAGATTAAAGACAAAGTCAGAAGTAATTGAAAGGCCGTTAAGGATAGTTTATGAATAATAACTTTGAAATTCAAGTACATGGGGTTTACAGTGTGGATGAAAACCCTGATGTCTTTCTCGTTGAATTAAGCATAAATGACTCACCGTCCAATGTTGATTTAATGTCGTTTGTCCAAGAAGATAAAAGTAAACCAAGAGATAGTTGGCAAGTTGCTTATGACGAGCATTATTTAAACGATAGTGGTACGGAAGTTATAGGTAGATGTTTTGAAAACGAACGGTTAATGGGTATCAAAACACGATTAGCGTTTTTTATGTACTTTATAGATTTTGGCAAACCACTATTAAGTCAATACGGAGAGATAAAATTACCAAAGCCAACATCTATGCCTGATAGATTAGCAAGAATTATTGATTTCGAAGATGAATGCTGATTAAAACGACATTAAGGATAGAAAACGGAGAGAGTATGGCAAAGCGTAAGCAGACCAGCATTGAAGAAGTAGATGTAGCACCTGCTACCGACGTTAACATAACCGAGATTCTCGAATCCAATTATATGCCCTACGATATGAGCGTCATCATTTCGAGAGCTATTCCCGAAATCGACGGTTTTAAGCCTTCCCACAGGAAGTTGCTTTATACCATGTTCAAAATGGGGCTTCTCACGGGCGGTACTGTCAAATCCGCAAGAGTTGCAGGTCAGACCATGAGCCTCAACCCTCACGGTGACGCTTCCATTTACGACACACTTGTCAGACTTACCACGGGTAAGGAGGCTTTGCTGTATCCTTTTGTTGAGTCGAAGGGCAGCTTCGGCAAGCAGTACTCCGACATGCCTCCTGCGGCTTCGAGATACACAGAGGTTAAGCTTGCTAAGATCAGCGAAGAAATTTTCGGCGGGATCGACAAAGACGCAGTTGACTTTGTTCCCAATTACGACAATACCTTGACAGAGCCATCAATTCTTCCGGTGAGCTTCCCCAACGTGCTGGTATCGGCAAACATGGGCATTGCTGTTGGTATGGCGAGCAACATTTGCTCTTTTAATCTTGAAGAAATCTGCGATGCAACCATTTGTTATTTAAAGAACGATTCCATCAGCATTCATCAGCTTCTTGACATTCTGAAAGCACCCGATTTTTCAACGGGCGGGCTGATTGTTTACAACCGTGAACAGCTTGCTCAGATTTATGAGACCGGCAAGGGTAAATTCAAAATCCGTTCCAAGTACAGCTATGACAGACAGGGAAACCGCATAGAAGTTACGGAAATCCCTTATACTACAACGGTTGAAAAGATCATTGCCGCTGTGGTAGCTCTTGTAAAAGCCGGAAAGGTACGTGAAATTTCCGACATCCGTGACGAAACCGACATAAACGGCTTGAAGATTGCCATTGACCTCAAACGAGGGGCGGATCACGAAAAACTAATGGCTAAACTCTTTAAGTCCACGCCCCTTGAGGACAGTTTTGCCTGTAATTTTAACATCCTTGTGGGCGGAGTTCCTCAGATTATGGGAGTTGGGGAAATTCTCGAAGAGTGGAGCGCATTCAGAGTTGAATGCCTGAGACGGCAGTTCATCTTTGAGCTGGCGAAAAAGAGTGACAAGCTTCACCTTTTGTACGGCTTGCGTGAGATTCTGCTCGACATTGACAAGGCTGTACGCATTATCAGACACACGGAAAATGAGGCGGACGTTGTTCCCAACCTGATGTCGGGCTTTGGCATAGACAAGGTTCAGGCGGAATACGTGGCAGACATTAAGCTGCGCAATCTCAACAAAGAGTACATTCTTAAACGCATAGACGAAATCAGCGGACTTGAAGAAGAGATTGAACGTCTGAAAGACCTGATTTCCAGCGAGCGTAAGATTAAAAACGTTATCATTTCTCAACTTAACGAGATTAAAAAGAAGTACGCGAAGCCCAGAAAGAGCTTCCTCATCTATGAAGATGACATTTATGATGAGGAAATAGTAAACGAAGTTGAGGATTACCAGATTCTTGTTTATTTAACAAAAGAAGGATTCTTCAAGAAGTGCTTGCCCGCTTCGATCAGGGTGAGCGACGTTCATAAGCTCAAGGAGGGCGACGAAATAAGTCAGAGCTTCGAGACGAGAAATTCGGGCGAGGTGTTGTTCTTCACTTCTAAGGCACAGGTTTACAAGGCGAAGCTTGACGATTTCGACACGGTTAAGGCTTCTGCCCTTGGTGATTTTATTCCTTCAAAGCTGAGTTTTGACGACGATGAGCGCGTGGTTTGCATGCTTCCCGTTGAAGATTACAAGGGCGAAATTGCCATGTTCTTTGAAAACGGCAAGGCTGTAAGGCTTCCTATTGACGTTTATCAGACCAAGACTAACAGAAAGAAGCTCGTTGCCGCTTTCTTTGATAAGTCCCCGCTTATCAATGCTATTAAGATTAAAGAAGGAGCAGAGTATCTGGTTATTTCCAACGCTTCCAAAGCGCTCCTCGTCAGCGAGGCGGCACTCTGTAAAAAGACTACACGTACCTCTTCGGGTGCTACTGTGTTTACCTTGAAAAAGAACCAGGCTATCATTTACGCCAAGGAGTACGGAGAGGGAAGCCTTAAACTTGAAAACGAAAAGAAGTACAGGAAGGCTTCTTTACCCGCCGCAGGCGTAACTTTTGAAGAATTTAAGCAGGAAACACTTATTTAGTTTTTCGGTGCAATAAAAAATTTTAATTCCGAGTCAGTTATTTTGGAGAACATTTGTAATGGATAAGACTACCAAGGCTTCCTCCGGGTTGCTGAAATCTTTAATTTATACGGTTGTAGCCTTTGCGGTCCCCGTTTTAGGCTACCTTGTGCCGGGGGCTTTGTCTCTTATTGCCGTAGCATTGGTTTCTTCTGCTTTTTTTGCGGCGGCGTTTCTCACAAAACCGTCTCCGCTTCCGCTTCTTGCACCTGTAGCAAGCTTCCTCGCCGTGTTCTTTATAAGCGGACATAGCGGTTTTGACGCGGCAGCGTACACGGTTTATCTTCCCGTAGGAACCGCAATGGCGTTTTGTTTACTCAAAGGCTTTGACAGGGCAAGGACAGTTGCCGTTTCTTCCGTTGCTCTTGTAAGTTTTGCGGGAGTTTTGGGAATTGCTGCTGTAATCCTGCTGAAAGGCACTTTCAACGCCGAAGCAATCAAGGAGTGCTTTGACATTTTCTGGGGTTCGGTTGCGGATACCGTAAGGGCTGTTCTTTACGATGCAAAGGAAACCGTGGTGAACGCTTACATTACAAACGGTCAGATTCCGGATTACTACGAGGTCATTTTCAGCGACGCTTACATTGAAACTTTTATTGCCGCTTTGAAGATAATTGTAATCCCTACATTTATCTTTGTGTGCGAGGCGGTTGTTTTCCTCTCTACTGCGATTTGCAGAAAGCTTTTGACTTTGGAAAAGGCTTATAAAGAATTTTTCGCAAAAAACAACGGTTGGCTTTACATTGCCGGCAAATCTACTGCACTTGTTTACATTATTGTATGGTTTATTTCTGTAGTGGGCGGTGATGAGTTGACGATTCCGGAATACGTTACGTTCACTACGGTCTCGGCTGCCATTTCGGGCGGACTTGCTGTGGTAGGGTGCCGTGTCGTTAAGAATTGGTTGAAGAATAACCGCGGCGGTTCATTTATGATGCTGTTTTTGTTAGTGGCTTTATTTATGTTCTTTGGCGGTTTCTCGGTTGCGGTAAAGCTTGTCGTTGTCATAGGACTTATTGCTACGCTCACGGCGAAGGCTTCTAAGGGGGCTAAGGCTTGAAAACTTTAACTAATGTTTTAAAAAATTACTACACTGAGCTTGTAGGAGCTTCTTTTCTGTTCCTGATTACCTTGTTGCTCTTTGTTTTGGGAAATTTGGAAGCAGGAACGGTTTCTCTTTGCCTTTTTGTGGTTTATACAGCGCTTATAAGTGTTTACATTTTCAAAAACCGGGATAAATTGCCCGAACGCACGAGGGCGGCTCTTTCCTCCCTTACGGTTGAAATGCTGATGAAGTTTGATACTCCGGTACTCATCGTTGCAGAGGACGATTCCATTTTGTGGTACAACACGGCGTTTTCCGGAATCGAGGAGCTTTCTGAGGTTAGGTACGGAGACCGTTCCGACGTTGTTGCGGGCGGTGCGTTCAAATACAGCGTTCTCAAAGAGAAGGATGCTAATTTTGATTTGAGGTTGGGGGATAAGTCTTACAACGTTTCTTCTAACTTTGTCAAGATGAGCGGGAAGGATTACTACCTTACGCTGTGGCATGACGTTACAGAGCTTGAAAACGTTAAGAGTCTTCTCAAAAAGAAAAACGTGGTTGTAGGGTACGCCGCAATTGATAATGCGTCTGAAGTAATGCCTTACATTCAGGACAAGTATCGTTCTGCCGTTGCCAAGGTTTACAGCGAGCTGTCAAGCTGGGTTGCCGGAATGAACGGCATTATGCAGGAGTACGACAGAGATAAGTACATTATCTTTATTGACGAAGAGTACTTTGAACCCAACATTACTAAAAAGTTTGACATTCTTGACAGAATTAATGATGTGGTTTCCGAAGACGGAAGCAACCGCATTACAATTTCAATGAGCTTTGCTCAAATGAACGGTTCTCTTACGGAAAAGGAGACGGCGGCAAGGGGAGCTCTTGAATACGCCTTCCAGCGTGGCGGCGCTCAGGTAATCGTCAAGACTGTTGAGGGTAACGTTTCCTTTGGCGGTGCGGCAAGGGCGGTGGAGAAAACCACTAAGATTAAGTCCCGTGTTACCGCAGACCGACTTAAAGAGATGATTAAGGAGAGCTCTAACGTTCTCATTATGGGACACCGTAACGTGGATTACGATTCCATTGCCGCTTCCGCTGCGATGTTCAGACTTTGCTCCTTCCTCGGGGTTAAAGCCAACATCGTAGTAAATCCCGACGACTCCGCACTGCAAAATTCGTTTCTCCTTCTCGAATCCGTTGAGGAGTACAAGAGTGCGTTTGTTGACAAGGTTTTGGGGCAGGAACTCCTTACCCCTACGAGCTTGGTAATCATCGTGGATGCGAGCAATCCCAAGATTTTTGAATCTCCCGAGATTTACGAAAACGCCGACAGGGTTGCAATAATTGACCATCACGTTCAGACTAACGAGTTTGAAAACGTGCCTAAGCTTCAATACATAGACCCCACGGCATCGTCGGCTTCTGAGTTGCTTTGCGAAATTTTGGAGCAGGCGATTCCCAGAGCTCAGCTCAAAAATGCTGAGGCAGAGCTTTTGCTTGCGGGCGTGCTGCTTGATACTCAAAGATTTACGAGAAACACGGGAATCCGTACCTTCGGAGCCGCAATGTATTTGCATTTAGACGCTTCCGCTTTGTCAAGGGCGCTTGCTTTGTTCAAGCCTTCCATTGATGAGTACACGAAGCTTGCGGTGTTCCAGAAAAACACTGTCGTGTTCAGAGAAATCATTGCTATTTCCCATTACGACGGAGATAACAGTGTTGAAAACCGCGTTATGGCTTCCATGGCGGCGGAAAACATGCTGAACATCGCTTCCATCCGTGCGGCGTTTACTCTTTGTCGTGTGGGGACGGACATCCACATTTCCGGACGTTCTGACGGCAGCATCAACGTTTCAAAGATTCTTGAACAGCTCAACGGAGGCGGACGTTTTGAGGCGGCGGCGACGGTTATGAAGTCTGTCAGTCTTGAGGATGCGATGAAACAACTTCGTGCCGCAATCGAGAGCTACTGGGACGAAAAGTTTCCCTCAGGCAGCGACAAGAAATAAATCAGGCGTTCAGTGAGGGTTTTACCCCCCCTGCGTTTTGAGGTTTGGTTTTTAACCTGCGATTTAAGATTAGGACTTTAAAGCCAGGCGGGAGATGTCAAGTTTTTATTTGTTTGAAATTTCAATAAAGTGAGGTTCGGTTTATGAAAGTTTTGCTTCTTGAAGATGTAAAAGGTCAGGGTAAAAAGGGTCAGATCGTTAACGTTTCCGACGGTTATGCAAGAAATTTCCTTTTCCCTCAAAAGCTTGCGACAGAGGCAAGCGCTAAGATAATCAATGACATAAAAAATCAGAATGATGCTAAGGAATTCAAGCGTCAGGAGGAGAAAAAGGCTGCCATCGCCACCGCTGATAAGCTCAAAGACGTGGTTCTTGTTTTCAAAACCACGGGCGGAGCAGACGGAAAGCTTTACGGTGCGGTTACTGCCAAGGATATCGCTGACAAACTTGAAGAACAATGCGGTATCGTTGTTGACAAGCGCAAGGTCGTTGTTGCTGAAAACATTAAAACCGTGGGTGAGTACACCATTGACGTTAAGCTGTTCCCTGAGGTTTCAGCTAAGCTTAAGGTTAAGGTGGAATCATAAGCATCAATCATCAAGGCGCTTGATTTTAAAGCGTTTTACAAGGGGGAGCTGTTATGCTCGACAATTCGGCTATCAGGCAGATGCCGTATTCAATTGAAGCGGAACAGGCGATTTTAGGGACGCTCATTACCGATCCCGAAAAATTCGATGAGATTCCGTTTTTAAAGACTGATGATTTTTATCTTGAACAGCACAGGGCAATCTATGATTCGCTTTCCCGCATGCTTCAAGTTAACAGGAAGGTGGATTTGGTCACCTTGCTTGACGAGCTCGCCAAGCTTGATGTTTCCAAGGAAACCGATTCAACTAAATACATTAAGCTTTTGGTGGAGTCTGCGGCGTACTCTAAAAACATTGTTGAACACGCAAACATCGTACGTGACAAGGCTGTACTGAGAAATCTTATTGATGTTTCTAAGGAAATCTCCGAGGACGCTTACTCCGCTTCCGAGGACATCGACGTGATCGTTGACCGTGCGGAACAGAAGATTTTTGAAATCTCCAACAACAAGTACACGGCCAACTTTTCCCACATTTCAGAAGCTATCAAAGAAGATTTTGAGCTTTTGGAGCGCAGAGCAAACGACCCCGAAAGCCTTGAAGGCATTAACACTCATTACAAGGAACTTGATGAATTGGTACGAATGGGCCCAGGCGATTTGATTATCGTGGGCGCACGTCCCGGTATGGGTAAGACCTCCTTTTGTATGAACATTGCCGCCAACGTGGCAAAGACTCCCCGCAAGGATGGTACTATGCCTGAGGTTGCAATCTTCTCCCTTGAGATGACCAGGCAACAGCTTGCAGAACGTCTTTTGTCTTCTGAGGCTTTGGTTGAAAGTAATTCTCTTTTAAAGGGAAGACTTAACGCAGATGCGTGGAAAAAGCTTGCAGATGCCGCTTCAAGGCTTTCCTCGACTCAGCTTCTCATTGACGAAAACCCTAACATTTCAGTTTCCGAAATGAAGGCGAAGCTCAGAAGGCTTAAAAATTTGGGGCTGGTGGTAATTGACTACTTACAGTTGATGCGTTCTGACAGAAAGATAGATAACCAGGTTTTGCTGATTGCGGACATTACGAGAAACCTTAAGCTCATGGCAAAGAGCTTGGGAGTTCCGATTATTCTCTGTTCACAGCTCAGGCGTGATTCCAACAAAAATGACAGCAAGATTCCGCAGTTGTCCGACCTCAGAGACTCGGGTGCGATTGAGCAGGATGCTGACGTGGTTATTTTCCTTCACCGTGATGACTACGGTAAGTACGCTGAAGAGGAAAAAGGTGACGGAATCCCCATGGCTAAGGCTGTGGTAGCTAAAAACCGTCACGGCGCTACGGGACACGTTGATTTCTCCTGGTACGGTGCCAACTTTAAGTTTGTGGCTGTTGAAAGGCGCTATGGCGAATAGTTTTTACCATGACTGTTAGTTATAAATTTGAGAAAAGGCTTGAAGCCGCATTCAAAGACCTTTGCGGTGACGAGAAAAAGAGCGTTCTTGTGGCGCTTTCCGGCGGAGCTGATTCTACGGCGTTGCTTTTGGGTACGGTAAGACTTGCGGAAAAGTGCGGGTTTAAGGTTTTCGCTTCCCACGTCAATCACAAAATCCGAGGTGTTGAAGCGGACCGTGATGAGAAGTTTTGCAGGGAGCTTTGTGACGGCCTTGGGGTTAAGCTCTTTGTGGCTAAGCTTGACGTTCCTGCCCTTGCAAAGTCACGGGGCGAGAGCCTTGAGCTTTGCGCAAGAAACGTGCGTTATGCGGCTCTCGAAAATTTCAGACAGAAAAAGAAGATTGATTTTATCGCAACGGCTCACAATGCCGACGACAACGCAGAAACGGTCCTGCACAACCTTATCAGAGGTACGGGACTTGACGGTCTTGCGGGAATTCCGAAAAAGCGTGACTCCGTAATAAGACCGCTTTTAGGATTTTACAGAAGGGAAATTGAGGAATACCTCGCTTCCCTTGCGGCTTCCTGTGTTACGGACAGCACCAACACAGACACGGAATACACTCGTAATTTTTTGCGTCATGTCATTTTACCCGTGATGAGAAAAGTGAATCCCTCGGTTTCGGAAACAATTAATCGGCTTTCCAGGTTTGCGGCCGAAGACAGCTGTTTTATTGCGGAGGAGTTGAAAAAGAGAGAAAACGAAAAGCTTTCCACGCTTCCGTTTTCCTTGCTCTCCAGACGCGTGAACCAGCTTTACTCCGAAAAAACGGGAGAACGGTTGAGCGGTTTGCATATTGAGTCCATTTGCGAGGCATTATATAATAGGAAAAACACTGTGCTTTCTCTGCCCGACGGCTACCTTGCGAAAATCAGGGGCGGAAAGCTGAGCTTTGTGCAGGAAGAAAAGCTTCCCGTTGTAGAGGAAACCAAGCTTTCTGAAGGGGAAAACGTTCTTTGCGGCGGTTTAATTAAGGTCACCGTGCGCAGAGGTGAAGCTCCTTCAAAAAAAAGCAAGGCTTATGTGGGTTACAAGACCGAAAACGGATTTTGTACTACCCTTGCTGTGTCTCTTGACGAGGACGCTGTAAAGGGTGAAATACATGTTCGCCCCAGAAAGAACGGGGACAAGGTTCTTTCTCTGGGAGTGAACAAAAGCGTCAAGAGATGCTTTATCAACAACAAGGTGCCCGTTGAACTAAGGGAAGCGATTCCTGTGGTTTGTGATGACGAAGGGATAATTTTCGTTCCGTTTGTGGGTGCCGCTGACCGTGTCTTTTCCAAGGACGTCGGCCGGAAAATTAACATTTTGGTTTGCATCAAGGAAAGAAAGGATCTATCAGCTGATGAAAAAGGGAGTTAGGACATTTATTTTCTATGCGATTTTTATTGTCGCTGTTGTCATTTTTTCTACGGTTTTGTTAGGTGACGCCGACAGTGATAAGTTCGTATACAGTGATATGCTTTCACATTTCAAGGAGGATAAGGTTGCTGAATTCGTTGTTGACTCCGATAATCTCATTACAATGAAGCTTACGGATGAGACTACTGTTCAGTACACCATAAGGGACATTTATCTTTTCGAGCAGGACGTTTCTCCTTATCTGGAAGCCAACACAAATTTGGTTAAGTACGATTACGAGACCCCGACGGTGCTTCCGTGGTGGATTTCGTTCTTGCCCTACCTCCTGGTTATCGTGATAATGGTTGCGGTTTGGTGGTCGTTTATTTCACGTGCCTCCAAAAACAGCGGCGGCAGCGGAATGGGCGGCATCGGCGGAAGAATGAATTCTTTCAGCAAAGCGAGAACCAAACTCGGTGCTGATGAGAAGAACAAGGTTTTGTTTAAAGACGTTGCGGGCGCAGACGAGGAAAAGGAAGAACTTGAGGAAATCGTGGATTTCCTTAAAAATCCCGCAAGGTATTCCGCTCTCGGCGCGAAGATTCCCAAGGGCGTGCTTCTTATCGGCGCTCCCGGTACGGGTAAAACCTTACTTGCTAAGGCTGTTGCAGGTGAGGCAGGGGTTCCTTTCTACTCCATCAGTGGTTCGGATTTCGTTGAAATGTACGTAGGTGTTGGTGCATCAAGAGTCCGTGACCTCTTCGAGACAGCTAAAAAGACTTCCCCCTCAATTATTTTCATTGACGAGATTGATGCTGTGGGCAGACAC
>JAFXKQ010000056.1 GCA_017531625.1 Clostridia bacterium
CCCGAAAATGATTCCGCCGTAAATCGCAAGTCCGCCGTTCCACACGGCAATCACGTCAAGAAATCCGTCATAACTCTCGCCCGAGGTAAGAACATAAAGCAACCTTGCTCCCACCACTCCGAAAGGAACCGCCATGAGCGTAACGTTCAGAATGTCGTCCTCGGAAAAACCCTCGTTAAGTCTGCCTCTGTAATAGAAGCACGAAAAGGCGACAATGATTCCCACACAGATGATGATTCCGTACCAGTTGATCTTCATTATGCCGAAATCAAGTGCCACGGGGTCAAGTACAAGGTCGATGCCAAGCCCGGGGAACGCAATGTGTTTCATAAATCAGTACCTCCTTTTTTACTCTGCCGAAAAGGGAACCACAACGGACAGAACCGCCCTTTCGGGTTCAAAGCTCTCGGCCAGGCGTTTTTTCAAATCGTCAACGCTCACCGCACTGACCGCATCCGCAAAATCAAAGAAATCGTTGCCGTTGAGTGCAAAACCAACCATCGCATTAGCGACTGAAGAAGTGCTGTTGAAGTCCGTAAGAGTTTCCGCATAAATGCAACGCTTCGCACGTTCAAAGCTGTCGAGGTCAAAAAAGCTTTCTCTGCGTTTTCTTATCTCCGCCTTCACCGCCTCAAAAATCTCCTCAGGATTGGGAGCAGAACCGCTGATAACGGAGTACGAAGCATCCCTGCCCGCATTGCTCCACGCAGAGAACCAAGGGGTTATCAGCCCGCTTTCGTAAGAATCGTTGTAAAACTCGGAGCTTTTTGAAAACATCATTCTCATCAGAATCTCCATCTCCGCTTTGTACTTCAAAAGCTCACTCGGGTCACTCAAAACCTTTTCTTTAAAGCCAATGTTGTAAATTGGCATTGCAACCTCGCCCTCTTCGCTGACGAAGGCTTGATTGATGCCCTCGGGTTCTTCTTCGCTGTGGCGGATAATGCTTACCTTTTCAGCAGGCTTTAAAACCCTGTCAGCCACCGAAACCACAGTTTCCGCATCCACGTCACCGCAAACGCAAAGCACCATGTTGTTCAGGTTGTAAAAGGTGTTGTAGCAACGGTAAAGAATCTCAGGCGTAATTTTAGAAATCGTCTCTACTGTTCCGCAAACGTTTACCTTGGCCGGGTTGTTGAGGTACAAGCCCTCCAGCATGTTAAAATGCACCCGCCAGTTGGGGTCATCCTCGTACATCTTGATTTCTTCACCGATGATTCCCTGCTCCTTGGCTACATTCTCCTCGGTGAAATGCGGACTTTGAACAAAATCAAGAAGAATTTCAAGGTTTTCATTAAAATTTTCCGTTGTGGAAAACAGGTAACAGGTCTGGTTGGAGCCGGTAAAGGCGTTGGCGTTCCCGCCCACCCTCGCAAACCTTGCAAAGGTGTCCTCGCCGTCCTCGCTCTCAAACAGCTTGTGTTCGAGAAAATGAGCCACGCCGTCGGGAACCGTCAAAAAGTCCTCGTCCTTCTCCGTCTTGAAACTGCGGTCGGATGCGCCGTAGCGTGTGCCGATGATTGCGTACGAGCTTAAATGCTTCTTCGGCACAACGTAGATGTCAAGACCGCTTTTATGCTTTAAATAGTAGTATTTTTCGCCTATACGGGCGTTTTCTTTGAGTGTAAAATTTTCCATTTATTCTCTACGCCCTTTCTTCCTCGCCCGTGAGGAAATAAACCATTTCAAGGCTCACGCCCTTAGCGGCGTTTACCACGTCTTCCTTGCTTGCTTTCAGAATCTTTTCCGTAAAGCTTTCAAGGGTTTCTTTATTCGAAACCAGTGCTCTCCCTCTGTACCAACGGGCAAGGGCGCTTTGGTCATCGTTCACTTCAAGAAGCGCACCAACTGCGGATTTCTTAGCGCTTTCAAACTCATCATCGCTGATGTCCCCCTGCTTTACCGCTTCCAACTGTTGCAGAATGGCTTTTTCCGCCTTTTCTCTGTTCTTCCCGTCGATTCCGCTTGAAACGATCATGATTCCCTTGGTGTTATCTCCGATGGGACTGCAATAATAGCACAGACTCATTTTCTCCCTTACGTTGACAAACAGCTTACTGACGGGCGAACCGCCGAAAAGCTCAAGGAACAGCACAAAATTATGGTAGCAGTCCTGGGCCAAGGTCATTCCGGAACGGAAACCGAGGCACAGCTTTGACTGCACAATGTTCATCCTTTCGGTAATGCGTCTGAACTCCCCTGCCTCGTATTTGACCTCGGTTACAAGCTTTTCCGCCGTTCTGGGGGTAAAGGGTAAAATCTCCTTCACCTTTGCAAGAACCTTTTCGCCCTCCAAAGCGCCTACAAAGTAGATGTAGACGGGCGAACTATTCAAAACCTCATCGTAGCGTGCCTTCAAATCCTTAGCGGTAACGCATTCAACCGCTTCCGTACTGCTGAGAACCGATGCGGCGTAATCCTCGCCCTCGCAGAGCAGTTCGACAGCTCTGGAGGACGCAAAACGGGTTTTGTTGTTCTTTCTCGCACGGACGGCGTCGCAGAGGTCTTTTTTCTTTTTTTCTACGATTTCTTTATCGAAAAAGCCGTCGCTGTCCAGCAATGGCTCGTAAATCATTTTTGAAAAAAGTCCAAGAGCCTTTGAGAAAAGCTCTTTTTCATCAAAGGCGAAGGATTCGTTTATTGTATTAAGTCTGAAATTTATCAACTGCACTTCCCCGTGATTTGAAGCGTAACCCTCCAAATCAGCGGCGTAAAGGCGTTCAGCCGCAATGTTAAATTCGAGCTGTGTGGGGTAATCCTTACAGCTGTGGGAAAGCACTTCCGGCACAAGATGGTCGAGGACAACGGTTTCCTTTTTCAAAGGCACGGCAAAACTTACGGAAAGCTCATCCGTTTTGAACTTGTCCGTTTGGATCACCGTGAGCTTTACGCCCTCGCAGACTTCGTAGTTACTGATTTTCATAAAAACAAAACTCCAAGTTTTTTTAATGGCTCCGTTTTGAACCCCTCAGCGCTCAATTTCAAAGACATTTACTAACTCACCCTTAGGGCGAGAGCTGAGGAACAAACGGACTCCTGTTTCAAGGCAGAACAAAAATCACTTCTTTTCAATCAAACACACGGCGGTAGCCGAGATTCCTTCGCCGCGTCCGCTGAATCCCAGTCCTTCCTCGGTGGTTGCCTTGACACTTACAAATTCTTTATCTATGCCCACACAATCGGCAATGCGCGCCCTCATTGTTTGAATAAACGGCGAGAGCTTAGGCTTTTCCGCCGCTACGGTGCTGTCGATGTTGACAACGCTGTAACCCTTTTCCGAAACGAGGGCTACGACCCGTTCAAGCAATTTAAGGCTGGAAATCCCTTTAAACTGCGGGTCGCTCGGCGGAAAATGAAACCCGATGTCACCCAAAGCCGCCGCACCCAGGAGTGAATCGCAAATTGCGTGGAGCAAAACGTCCGCATCGGAATGGCCCACAAGCCCTTTCTCGAACGGAATCTCAACTCCGCCAAGGAAAAGCTTATAACCCTCGGCAAGTCTGTGAACGTCGTAACCGTGCCCGATTCGAATCATGAGCCTTCCCCTTTCTTTTTATCGCTGAGAACAATGGCTCTTGCCAGAAGCACGTCCTCCGCCGTGGTGAGCTTTAAATTTCTCGCACCCGTTTCCACGTACTCCACCTTAAAGCCCGCACGCTCAGCAAGGCTCGTGTCGTCCGTAGCCTTAACGCCGTCCTTTTTAGCCAGAGCCGCGGCAACAAGATAAATCTCCGACTTAAAAACCTGCGGAGTCTGCACCGCTAACAGATGCTTTCTCTCAGGGGTGTAGACCGTGCCCGTTTCCGCCTCCACGTACTTCACCGTGTCTGTAACCGGTTTGTAAGCACAAGCCGCCCCCGTCTTGAACGCCGCCTGAACAACGGAATCAATCTGCTCCGAGGTAATCAAAGGACGGGCGCAATCGTGGATGGCGTAGTAATCACCCTTAGAGGCTCTGACACCGCAATAAACCGAATCTCCTCGGTTTGCGCCGCCCACGGTAAACCTCAAAGGCTTCTTATCAAAGCCCTCTGCCGCCGCCTTAAACCGTTCCATGTCCGACTCACGGCAAACCACAACGATTTCGTCCGTAAGCGCAGACGCACCGAAAGCATCAAGAACCATCTCAAAGGCGGTTCTGTCACCAAGCCTTATAAAAGGCTTGGTGACACCGCCCATTCGTGTACCGCTGCCTGCGGCAACGATTACTGCGGAAACATAAGGCTTTTTATCAGCCCTCATACTCGAAACCGAGCTTAAGCGCTTTCTTGTTGAAATCAATCATGTGCGCCTTGGATGCGGGAATGCCGGAAATGAGAGAGTTCTCAAAGTATTCCGCGTCAAAAATGCCGGTCTTCTTAACAATGTAGCCAAGCATAATCACGTTTGCAAGTCCTGTAAGACCGTTATCGTTGGCAAGCGTGGTTGCGGGAATGGGGTAAATCTCAATGTCGTCTCTGGCACCCTCAAAATTAACGAGTGAGCTGTCAACAAAGAGCTTACCGCCCGTAACTATGTTGGGGGCAAATTTTTCGTAGGAAGGGCCGTTAAAGGCAAGGAGAATGTCGGGTTTGATTACGAGGGGGGAACCGATGGGCTCGTCCTCGATGATAACGCTGCAATTACAGGTACCGCCACGCATTTCGGGGCCGTAGGAAGGAAGCCAGCTTACTTCCTTACCCTGCTTCATGCCTGCAAGTACGAGCTGTTTACCCGCAAAAAGGATACCTTGGCCGCCAAAGCCTGCAAGTAAAATGTTACTCATTAACCTTCGCCTCCTCTGTCTTATCCTTGTAAACTCCAAGGGGATAATAAGGAATCATGTTCTCTCTGAGCCACTCAATGGCTTTGAGAGGAGAAAGTCCCCAGTTTGTAGGACAGGTAGAAAGAACTTCCACGATGCTGAAGCCCTGTTTATTCTTCTGAACCTCAAAGGCCTTTCTGATAGCCGCCTTGGCAGCCTTAACGTTCTTAACCGAGTCAACAGCAACTCTCTGAGCGAAAGCTGTACCTTCAAGAGTAGAGAGCATTTCGCAGATTCTGACGGGGTTACCCTGAATCTCGGGCTTTCTGCCGTAGGGAGAGGTGGTGGTAACCTGACCGGGAAGCGTGGTAGGAGCCATCTGTCCGCCGGTCATGCCGTAAATTGCGTTGTTAATGAAGATTATTGTAATGTTTTCGCCCCTTGCAGCGGAATGAACAGTCTCAGCAGTACCGATTGCCGCCAAGTCGCCGTCGCCCTGGTAAGTGAAAACAAAATCGTCGGGATGTGCTCTCTTAACTCCCGTAGCAACAGCAGGAGCTCTGCCGTGGGGAGCCTGGATAACGTCACAGTTAAAGTAGTTGTAAGCAAAAACCGAACAGCCAACGGGTGCTACGCCCACTGTGTTGCCCTCAATGCCCATTTCGTCAATAACCTCTGCCACAAGGCGGTGAACTATACCGTGAGTACAACCGGGACAGTAATGAAAGGGAGTGTCGGTAAGTGCCTTAGGCTTATCAAAAACGATCATTAGTTTTCACCTCCGTTAAGCTCTACGATTTTTGCAAGGATTTCGTCGGGAGTGGGGATAACGCCGCCGGTTCTGCCGTAGTGGCTGACGGGCTTCTTGCAGTCGATGGCAACTTTGATGTCGTCCACCATCTGACCCATGTTCATCTCCACGGAAAGGAAGCACTTAGCCTTATCAGCAAGCGAAGCAAGCTCTTTCTTGGGGAAGGGCCACAAGCTGATGGGACGGAAAAGTCCTGCCTTGATGCCCTTTTCTCTTGCGGCTTTAACTGCGGTCTTTGCAATTCTTGCCGTGATGCCGTAGGACACAACAACAACGTCTGCATCCTCGGTCATGTATTCGTCAAAGAGAACCTCTTTCTCTTCGATTTCAGCGTATCTCTTAAAGCGTTCAACAACAACTTCTTCAAGAACCTCGGGAGAGATGTAAAGGGAGTTTACAACGTTGTGCGCTCTCTGATTCTTGTGACCGTTACAAGCCCAGGTCTTTTCGGGAATCTCTCTCTGCTTCTTTTCACCGAAGTCAACAGGTTCCATCATCTGACCGAGTGCGCCGTCTGCAAGAATCATAACGGGCATTCTGTAAATGTCGGCAAGGTCAAATGCCTCACCCATAAGGGTTGCGATTTCCTGAACGTAAGCGGGTGCAAGCACGATAAAATGCATGTCGCCGTGGCCCAAAGCCTTTGTGGCCTGGTAATAGTCGGACTGTGCGGGCTGGATGCCGCCGAGGCCGGGGCCGCCACGCTGTACGTTAACGATGACGCAGGGAACGTCAGAGCCTACTATGTAGGAAATGCCCTCGGACTTCAAGCTGACTCCGGGGGAAGAGGAGGAGGTGAAAACTCTCTCACCTGCGGAAGCTGCGCCAAGAACCATGTTGATTGCCGCCACTTCGCTCTCCGCCTGCAAACAAAGACCGCCCACCTTAGGCATCTTCTTTGCAAGGTATTCTGCCAACTCGGTCTGGGGAGTAATCGGATAACCGAAGAAAAGCTTACAGCCCGCACGGATAGCGGCCTCGCCCAGGACCTCGTTACCTTTCATCAATAATTTTTCGCCCATGATTTATTTCCCTTCTTCCTTTTAATTACTCAAATTTAATAAATCAGTTTCTCGGCTTGCAATGTTTTAAGTATTTTGTTGCCCGACTGAAAGCAAGCCGTTTTTCCAGTGGGTAGCATTCGCTTTTCGTAACTGTTGAACTGCTTTTTTACAGCTTCTCAACGGTAATGACAACGTCAGGGCACATTGTAGCGCAGAGAGCACAAGCAATGCACTGGCTCTGGTCTGTGATACATGCGGGGTGGTAGCCCTTAGCGTTTAAAGCCTTTTCATCGAGCGCAAGGATTTTTTTGGGGCAAGCGCTTACGCACAAGCCGCAACCTTTGCACAAATCGACTTTAAAACTTACCTTATTCATTTTCCTCTTCCTTTCTTTATCAGAAATTTATTATTTTCAAACTCAAAACAGCTTCTTGGTGGAATCCTTGATTGCAAGAATCTCTCCGATTCCCTCCTCGCCTTCAAGAAGCTTTGCCACGGATACTACGGCGCTTGTGAACACAATGGGAAGCCCTGCCCTCTCGGCAAAGGCTTTGCAAGCCTCCACGGACTTTTTAACCGTCTCCGCATCCGTCTCAACTCCCAAATTGGAGTTGTTAACAATGCCCGTACACTTCATTCTCGAAAGGTACTCAATCTCTGCCAACGAATCCATGGCGTCCTCCGTTTCCCTTATCATGGGACGGTAGGCGCTGTAAACGTACAGCATGTCGTACCCCTCACGCTCAAATCTATCCGCATAAGTGCCCAGAGCTACTGCGCCATCGTCACCGCCAACGTCTACAAAACAAAGCTCATCGCTTTCAAAAACGGACTGAAACTCCGACGGAATCGAAGGAATGTCCACGTTGGAATTGGCGTACTCGGGAATAATGGTACGCACTCCAAGTGATTTAAGCTCGTCTGCGTTGTCCGCAGTGCGGAAATAAGGGTTTACAATGTCAAGGTCGGTGATGCAAACCTTTTTACCGAGGCTCACGGCATACCTTGCCAAATTAACCGCAATGTTTGTCTTGCCCGTGCCGTAATGACCGCACAGCACCACAAGTCTTTTATTTATCTTATCAAAAATCATAAAATCAGAAGTCACTTCCTTAAATCAGTTCATTCTCAAAATGTCCCATTTCTTTGCCCCTTGAATGGGAACGTAAAACTCCTGCTTGGCGTGAGGAACGCTTTCGATTTCGTTCATTTCCGTGTCGTAAAGCTTTTCAACCGTAATGTCACGCCCGCACTCCCCTCTCGTAAGCAACTGAACCTTGTCGCCCACGCAGAACTTGTTTCGCTGAATGCAGAGAGCAAGCCCCCTCTCCTCGTCGTACTCTTTGACGGTTGCGAGGTAAGCTCTGTCCTTCAGGTACTGGTTCTCCGCACAGACCTGAGCCTGTTCCGAGGGCGGAGTGAAAAAGAACCCCGTGGCGTACTCTCTGTGGCTGACGCTTTCAACCTCGGTAAGCCAGCGTTTATCAAAAACAAAATCAGCACCGTTTTTAATGTAACTGTCGCTTGCCATACGGTAAGCGTTGGTGACCGCCGCCGTGTAGTAAGCGCTCTTCATTCTGCCCTCAATTTTAAAGCTGTTGATGCCCGCCTCAACAAGTTCCGGAATGTGCTCGATCATGCACAAATCCTTTGAGGAGTAGGCGTAAGTGCCCGTGGAATCCTCCTCAATGTCCGCCATGGGAGCACCGTCTCTGATGTCGGACATTCTGTACTGCCAACGGCAGGGCTGAGAGCACTCTCCCCTGTTGGCATCACGGTTGGTGGCATAATTGGACAGCAGACATCTCCCCGAATAAGAGATGCACATGGAGCCGTGAACGAAGACTTCAATCTCGATTTCCTCGGGAAGCTCGGCACGGATGCGCTTAATCTCTTCAAGCGAAAGCTCCCTTGCGAGGACAATCCGCTTGATTCCGAACGCTTTGTGCCAGAAAAGGCAACTCTTGGTGTTTACTGTTGAGCATTGGGTGGAAAGATGAATCTCCGCCCGGGGAAAGACCTCACGAATCGCCGTAATAAGCCCCGGGTCCGAGGCAATGAAAGCATCGGGCATTGCGGTTTTAAACCCTTCAAGAGTTTCGTACAACGCCTCAAACTCGCTGTCTCTGGGCATAACGTTGAGGGTACAGTAAACCTTAGCTCCTCTGCCGTGGGCAAAGTCAATGCCCTCTCTCAACTCCTCAAAGCTGAAATTGTCCGCCGAGGCACGCATTCCAAAACGTTTGACCGCGCAGTAAACTGCGTCTGCGCCGTACATTACAGCAAATTTAAGCTTTTCCAAATTACCGGCGGGGGCAAGAATCTCAAATTTTCTACTCATCTTATTTTACCGTTGTTCTTCTTTTTATTGTTTTCCGTCACGGGCTCAAACGCCCCGACTACGCAAGCTCTGCGATTCTGTCATCCTCGTCTTCTTCCTCCTCGACGTAGGTGCCGTTAATAACCTGTTCGTTGACCTTGTCAGCCTTTGACTTGTTTCTCGAATGCTGGCTCTCCGTCTGGGCGTAATAAATGTTACCCGCCAAATCGGAATTGAAGAAGTACGCCTTACTGATGTCAAACTCTTTAAGCACCTCAGAGGGCATGTCGGGGTAAATCGTCGCCTCGATTGCGTCAAGTCCCGGATTACAGATAGCTCCGGGTGGCAAGCCTTCATAAAGGTAAGTGTTGTACGGGTTATCTATGGCAATGTCCTCTGCCGTAAGAATGGGATGGCGTTCTTCCAAGAAGTACTGGACGGTAGCGCAGGACTCCATAAACGGATAGGACGAAGACTTAAATCGGTTTGTGAACACCTGTGCTATGCACTCGTAATCAGAAAAATTCTTACCCTCGTACTGGACGATTGACGCAAAGGTAATCACCTCATCAAAAGTGAAGCCCGCCTCGTCGCAAGCGCTCTTGTAGGTGCGCTCGTACTCGTCCCAGAACTTGGCAGAAAAGTTGTTGAGCATCTTGTTGATAACCGTAACCTCGTCCGCATCTTCGTAGAAAATGTACGTGTCGGGGAACAGGTAACCTTCAAGTCTGTACTTTCTGTTTTCGGGATAGCCCATGTCTTCAAGCTCTTGAACGAACTCATGCTTAAAGGGGTACTCGTTGATGACCTTAACGTACTCGTCCTTTTCGCCGATGCCGTTTGAAACAAGAAGCTCGATGATCTGGTCAACGCCGTAGCCCTCGGGAACGGTGACCGTAATCTCTTCCCTTGTGTACTTAGTGTACAAAAGCTCGGAAAGGATCTGATCGTAATTCATGTTACTGTTCAGTTTATGCTCGCCCGCAATGTAGCTGTTGTCGTATTTTTCATCAATGGAAGAACCGAAGAACATCGCACCGATGAACTGACCGCCCAAGTGGAAGATGGAGGACACAAGCCCTTTCTCCTCTGCAGGCTTTATCTCCGCACCCGAGTCAGTGCGGTTTTCAAGCTTTTCCTTGTTTGCGTCCTCGTACTTGAACATTACGTAGAACTCAAAGACCTTTTTCTCTTCGATGATTCCGCGTTCTTCAAGGAGAGAAGCAAGCTCCGAGGTGCTAATCCCCGAATCAACGTCCACGATGATCTCTCTGTTGTCCTTGACAAAGGCAAACACGTCGTTAGCCATGGGAACAATGCCGGGCCAAATCCCAAAGAAACCAAAGGTAACAAATAAGGAAAGCAAAATCACGGCAGTAATGTAAATCAAAGCTTTAACAAGGCTTACCGTAACGCTGCCCTTTTTCTTCCTTTCACGGTTTCTGTGCTTCGCCTGCTTGTACTTCTTTCTGAGCAACTCAATCTCGGACTTGGAAGAAGAATCCGCCTCGTCCTCCGGCTCGTCAGTCTGGGGCGCAAACTCAAAATCGCATCGGATGGTCTGAGACTTAGTTTTTGTATTATCTTCGGGGACGACGTCCTTTTCTGTGCCGTCAGTGACAGAAACCTCAGCCCTTTTACCCGAATTCACCGCTTGTTCCTGAACGAAATCCTCAGATTCGTCAGAAGAAAAATGACCGCCTGCGGGAATCTTTCTCAAAGAGGGACCCGAAGAAACATTTTCTGCATTCTCAACCGTAGCGTGGCCGTCAGCGGCAACAGGAATCCCTGCACCGTCCGCAAAAGCCGAGGTGCTGTTACGGGATTTTGCATTGTGCTCCTCGTACTTACCGAGGATGTCCAAAAGCTCGTTAGCCTTGGGACTGTCGTTATCCGTGCTGCCAGCACCAAATCCGTTATCGGCTCTGTTTTCCGTCAAAATAAAAACCTCCGAATTCTAATCAAAAAAGTACGTTCTTAAAAATCAGTGGAAAAGGCGAATCAAGAGGAACACCGCAAGCGGTAAAATCACCGCAGGCGAGATGTAAACATAAAAATTCGCAAAGCTTTTGGGCAACAGCTCAGACGTGGGCGGAGCCTTGGCGTAACCGTAGTAAGTCTGCTCAATCCTCGACAGAACAAAAATGAGGGAGAGCAAAAACAGGGAGAACAGCACAAATCCCATAAAGAAAACGCCCGACTGTTGCATCGTAATTCTGAGGAACAAATCGTTCCCGAAAACGTTAAGCAAGTTGTTTATCAAATGGAGAATCATTGCAGGGAACACGGAACGGCAAACAACCGTAACAAGACCAAGAACGATTCCCGCATAAAGGTAAAGAGA
>JAFXKQ010000057.1 GCA_017531625.1 Clostridia bacterium
AACCCTCGGCCTATTGATTACGAATCAATTGCGCTACCCCTGCGCCACACCAGCAAAATCTGTTGCTTTAAAACAACAATGTGGATTATATCATAGCTTTGTTTTTTTGTCAAGTGCGAATTGTTCTTGTTTTTGGGTCAGAACTTTGGCGAGATAACCGCATATTATGTATCATAATGTTGAATCAGGTGGTGTTATGTTGAACAAAAAGATAGCCGTTATCGGCGGAGATTTCAGACAAGCGGTGGTTGCAGAACTTTTGACAGAGAAAGGTGTAGAAGTTGCGGTTTTTGCCCTTGAAAAGGAAAGCTCTTCCGTAAGCGGAGCGACTATTGCGGCAGACCTTGCGGGTGCTCTTTGTGATGCTTCTGCGGTGGTTCTGCCCTTACCTGTGAGCCGTGACGGAAAATGTGTAAACACTCCTTTGTCAAGTCATGTAATTGAACTGGCTGATCTTGTAAGCTGTTTATCCCCTGAAACCGCAGTTATCGGCGGGATGCTTGATTTTGAACTCTTTAAGGGTTACAAGTGTTTTGATTACTACGAAATGGAGGATTTCAAGCTTTTAAATGCGGTGCCTACCGCAGAGGGTGCCATCGCCATTGCGATGGATAGTTTAAAGACTACTTTACACGGCTCCAAGGCATTGATTCTGGGGTGCGGACGAATCGGAAAAGTATTGGCTAAGGATTTGGGTGCTTTGGGTACGCTCGTTACTCTTGCTGTACGAAAGGACGAACAGCGGGCGTGGTGTGAGATAAACGGATTCAAAACCGCAGACTACGGGGAGCTTGAGTCTTTGATAGGTGAGTTCGATGTAATCTTTAACACTGTTCCTTACGTTATAATAAAAGAAGGCATCCTTAATGCTGTGAATAATCAAACCCCCATAATCGACCTTGCTTCCAAGCCCTTTGGCGTTGATTATGCCACAGCAAAGGAACTTGGAAAGACGGTAATAATTGCTCAGTCGCTCCCCGGAAAAGTTGCACCCATAAGCGCAGGTCGGATTATCAGTCACAGCGTATGCAACATTTTAAGAAAGGAAAGAATACTATGATAGCTTACGGTTTTTGCGGTTCGTTTTGTACTCATGCCGATTCCCTTAAAGCGCTTGAAACTTTGATCATGGCGGGCGAAAAAGTTGTTCCCGTGTTTTCGGAAAAAGTGCTTTCTACGTCAACACGCTTCGGAACTCATGAAGATTTGGTTATGAAGGCGGAAACCCTTTGTTCTGCCGAAGGAATTAAGTCTATAGTTGAGGCGGAGGAAAAAATAACAAGGGGAAACATTGACTGCTTTATCATTTCACCGTGCACGGGAAACACCTTGGCAAAAATCGCTCACGGAATCACTGACGGAACCGTTACCATGGCTGCCAAGGCACAGCTGAGAAACGGAAGACCCATACTTATCGCCTTGGCGTCCAACGATGCTTTGGGCGGTAATTTCCAAAACATTGCAACCCTTGCACAACGAAAGAATGTCTTTTTTGTTCCTCTTGGACAAGACGATCCCATAAAAAAGCCTACCTCTCTCGTTTGTGATTTTAACAAGATTCCGCAAGCTTTGAAGCTTGCGATAGAAAGAAAACAGATGCAACCTCTGCTTTTGAAATAAAAAAACGGTTAACGGAACGAATAATGTTGAAAAATGTTGAAAAACGTGATACAATAATAAAGTTGCAGTGTATTGATTTTGACTTTGTGTGCATAATAAGGTGCGGCACCTTGGTTAAAGCATTGTAACTCAAAGTGAATTCTGCTACTAAAGTTTTAGTGAAAATCTGTGACCGCACAGGTGTCGAATCTTTGATAGGTTTCAATGCGGAGGATACCGCAAGGCTTTTAGTCTTGAGTTGATGCCAATTTGAAAACGTCGAAGTGAGCGATTGCAGCCTTTCGGTTTGGCTGAGTTGTATTAATCGGCTGTGGAGGTACCGGATTTGAGTTTTGACAGTGCTTGTTCGCCTGACGGCGGTGAGAAGAAGGCTGCTTCGGAAAAGATGCCCGAAGAGCTTGCCGAAAATGCACACACAAAGGGCAGCGTTACGATGGAGTCAAAACGCTGTTTGATTCATGCATTGATTATTGCAGGTCAGATTGAGGGACATAACGAAGCGCCTGAGCATTCAAAGTCCACTAAGTACGAGCAGTGTATTCCCACCCTCGTGGCCGTGGAGGAAAGCTCTGAAATTGAGGGATTGCTCGTTTTGCTGAATACCATCGGCGGCGACGTCGAGGCAGGGCTTGCCATTGCGGAGTTGATTTCAGGTATGCGTAAGCCTACGGTGTCGTTGGTTCTCGGAGGCGGCCACTCCATCGGCATACCTCTTGCGGTTGCGGCAAAACGTTCTTTTATCGTTCCGTCGGCAACGATGACTTTGCATCCTGTCAGGACTACGGGATTAGTCATAGGTGTTCCGCAGAGTTTTGAGTATTTCGACAGAATGCAGGAAAGAATCATTGATTTTATTACCCAGCATTCTAATGCCGAAAGAGATGAATTGCGGTCGTTGATGACCAAAACTGACCAGATGACAACAGACATCGGTACGGTGCTTTGCGGTAGGGAAGCTGTTGACATTGGGCTGATTGACCGTGTCGGCGGACTCGGTGACGCACTTGAAGAGCTTCACCGTATGATTGACAGCAGAAAATGATGATGCTCCGTTCCGTAACCTTTTACCGGTTGCGGAACGGAGAGAAAATAGGTACATAACAAATGAGAAAGATGTTAAAAAGAATTTTTTCTTCGGTCTTTGCGCTTTTGATTGTCATGAATTTAATTACCGCACCCTCAACCGCTTCTGCAAGACGTGCTGTGGGCGACGTAAATCTTGACGGCTACATAAACGAAAAAGACGGAGATTTGCTTATGCAGTACCTCACAGGGGACGTGGAGTTCAGCATGAGGCAGATTCTGTCCGCAGACATCGACTTTGACGGGGAACTCACCGTGCGTGATGCTGTACAGCTTTACCGTTACGTTACAGGAACGGAGAAAGTTTTGCCTATCGTGAGCTTTTTAAAGCTACAGGTAAAGTCGCTCCCCAAAAAGACGGTTTATTCCGAGGGCGAACAGTTTTCCATGGACGGGTTTGAGGCTGTAATGGTCTACTCGGACGGTACGGAAGAAGCTTTTACGGATTACAGTTGGTCCGGGTACAGCTCTGATTCCGGAACTAAGGTTATCACCGTAACCAACGGTACGGTTTATACTGCATTCACCGTGGAGGTGAAAGAGAAGAAAGTTGTAGACTTCGAACTTGAAGCCTTACCTATCAGATTGAGTTACAATCCCGATGAAGAGCTTAACACTTACGGCATGAAAGCTGTGGCTCACTACTCCGACGGGACAAGCTCACGGGTGGAAAGCGGTTACACAGTCAGCGGTTACGAGGCAAAGGTCGGAATAAATAAGGTTACCGTGTTTTACAGAGGCTATTCCGACAGCTTTGATGTTAACGTTGCTGAGGGGCAGACAAGTATTCCCGCAATCGTTCAATCGGGCGGGTCGAGGCTCAATTGCCGAACAGGCCCCGGAACCGATTATCCCTCTGGAGGGCTTTTTACAGAAGGGCAGACTGTTGAATTGCTTGACACTACGAACTATGACGGTTGGTATTATGTAAGCGGAGTTTCCACTAGAGGCACGGTTATCAGTGGTTACTGCTACGCTGATTACATTATTCCTGTGAAGTAGAATGCTAAATAGGCCGTTTTTAGGAAATAAACCGTTTAAATCGTGTAGTTTTTCAAAAAAAGTTATTGACACGGCGAAAATGTTGTGGTATTATGTTTAAGCCGCTTGTTATGGGCTTTTAAAGTCACGCTTAATTTCGTGCGCCCCATGTGCAGCGAGACATAAAAGAAAGAGAGGTGCTTTTCGTGTACGCAATTGTTGAAACGGGCGGGAAGCAGTACAAAGTCAGCGAAGGTGATATCATATTCGTTGAGAAGCTTGATATCGCTGAAGGTGAAACTTACGTTTTTGAAAAGGTTCTTGCTTATTCCGGCGCAAACGGTTTTGTAGCAGGCACTCCTACTGTTGATTGCAAGGTTACTGCTAACGTTGTAAAGAACGGTAAGGGTAAGAAGCTCCATGTTATCCGTTACAAGTCCAAGAAGAACGAGAAGAAGCACATTGGTCATAGACAGCCTTACACCAAGCTTCAGATTTTATCTATCGCATAGTCTTGAATGATCAGGGCTGAATTTTTCGAGCGTGGCGGTCTGACTGTCGGCTTTAAAGTAAGCGGACATTCTGGATTTTCCCACGAAGGTAGTGATATTGTTTGTGCAGCAGTCAGCGCAATGGTGATGATGACTTGCAATATTGTTACCGATTCTCTGGAGCTGCCCTCCACGGTTGACGTTGATGAGGATACCGGTACTATCCGGCTTATGATCGACAGCGACGGTGAGAGCGACGGTGAGATGATACTTTTGGCGTTGAAGCGTGAACTTGAAGCGCTTTCCGCAGAGTATCCCCAAAATATTCAAGTAAAGGAGTAGTAAAAATGCTTAGAATATCTATTCAGTTTTTTGCTCACAAAAAGGGTGTTGGTTCTACTAAGAACGGTAGAGACTCTGAGTCTAAGCGTCTTGGCGTTAAGAAGGCTGACGGTCAGTCCGTTATCGCCGGCAACATCATTGTTCGCCAGCGCGGTACCAGCATTCATCCCGGTGAAAACGTAGGCAGAGGCAAGGATGATACACTCTTCGCTCTCGCAGCAGGTGTTGTTAAGTTTGAGCCGATGAAGGGCGGAAGAAAGAAAGTAAGCGTTTACGCAGCGCCCGCAAAATAGCAAAGACATCTTAAAAGGAGTTTAATCGGGTGAGATTCCCTCGCCTGATTGACTCCTTTTTGTTTTTTATGCGTAAATATGCGTAAATAAGGTCTTGTTTGACCTTTCAGAAAAGCAGGTGAAGGCAATGTTTATAGATAAGAGCTCCATATACATCAAGGCAGGAGACGGCGGTAACGGTGCTGTTTCTTTCTGGCGCGAGAAATACGTTGCAAAGGGCGGACCCGACGGCGGCGACGGAGGAAAGGGCGGTAGTGTCGTTTTCGTTGTTGATGAGGGCACAAATACGCTCCTTGATTTCAAAAACCGCAGAAAGTTCGTTGCCAAAAACGGCGACAACGGCGCAGGCAGAAAGTTCAGCGGTAAGAGTGGGGCGGACTTAATTATCCCGGTACCTCAAGGTACGGTAATAAGGGATACGGAAAGCGGTAAGATAATCCACGACATGAGCGACGGTAAGCCTTTTGTTGCCGCTAAGGGCGGAAAGGGCGGTTGGGGAAATACCCATTTCGCAACCGCAACAAGACAGGCGCCCCGTTTTGCCAAGAACGGCTTGCCCGGTGAAGAAAAATACATTACTTTAGAGCTTAAAATGCTTGCGGACGTGGGACTTGTAGGTTTTCCTAACGTGGGTAAATCCACTCTTCTTTCGAGAATCTCCGGCGCAAACCCTAAGATCGCAGATTATCATTTTACTACGCTCAGTCCTAATTTAGGTGTTGTCAGCGTTTATGAAAAGCGGTTCGTTGTGGCTGACATTCCCGGTCTCATCGAGGGCGCATCCGAAGGTTTGGGGCTTGGTCATGATTTCCTCAGACACATTGATCGTTGCAGACTTATCCTTCACTTGTTTGATGCGGCGGCGCTGGAAAGAGAAGAGCCGCTCGAGGACATCAAAAAAATCAATGCAGAGCTTAAACGTTACAGCAAGGAGCTCGGTTCAAGACCGCAGATTCTTGTTGCAAACAAGGTGGATTCCGGCATCGATAAGAAAAAAATTGCAAAGGTTAAAAGATACGCCGCTCGCAAGGGACAGAAGATTTTCTTCATTTCCGGAATTACAGGCGAGGGTATTGACGAACTCATAAAGTACACTGCCGAGTTGCTTGAGACGCTTCCGCCTCTCACTTTCTACGAGAGCGAAGTTGTCGAAGAACGTTTTGACGATCCCAAGGACAGGACCGTTGAGATTGTACGTGAGAATGATGTTTATCACGTTTCCGGCGATTGGCTTAAAAAACTTTGCGGCAGTGTTAATTTTGACGACAAAGAATCGGTTAGCTATTTCCAGCGTTCCCTTAAAAACGGCGGCGTGATCAAGGCACTCGAAGACAAGGGAATTCAAGACGGCGATACGGTGGAAATCTACGGCATTGAGTTCGACTTTATTGTATAGTTCTATTCTATTTCTATAAAATTTGGGAGAAGTTCTTATGATTAAGCTTTACGAAAACGCTTATTATTACGACGGTAAAATTTATCCGGACGTTGATTCTCTGAACGCTGCAGGTATTGAAGGTTTACAAGCAAGCGAGGCGAAAAAAAACACGCTTTCTTATTCTATTCTCAATGAGCATAACAGCGGCACAGAAGACAAGCTTAGAATTAAATTTGATGCTATGGCATCCCATGACATTACTTATGTCGGGATAATACAAACTGCAAGGGCAGGCGGACTTGAAAAGTTTCCCGTTCCCTACGTGCTTACCAACTGTCACAACAGCCTTTGCGCTGTTGGAGGCACTATAAACGAGGACGACCACGTTTTCGGTCTCAGTGCGGCTGAAAAGTACGGTGGGATTTTTGTTCCTGCTCACATGGCTGTCATCCATCAGTACATGAGGGAGTGTTTTGCGGCTCCGAGAAAAATGATTCTCGGTTCAGACAGTCACACAAGGTACGGAGCTCTCGGTTGTATGGCCATCGGAGAGGGCGGTCCTGAGTTGGTTAAACAGCTTCTTCTCAGAACTTATGACATTGACCGTCCAAAAACCGTAGCGGTTGTTTTGAAGGGCAGTCCCAGAAGAGGTGTGGGCCCGCAGGACATCGCACTTGCCATAATTAAGGCAAGTTTCGACATTGGGTTTGTAAAAAATAAGGTAATGGAGTTTGTGGGTGACGGCATTAGCGGACTTTCTGTTGATTACAGAAACGGAATCGACGTTATGACCACCGAAACCACCTGTTTGAGCTCTGTTTGGGAAACTGACGGCAAGGTAAAAGAGTACCTTGAAAAGCACGGCAGAGGCAA
>JAFXKQ010000058.1 GCA_017531625.1 Clostridia bacterium
GTAGTCGGTGATCGGGTGAAATCCATAAGGAACTGTCGCAGAGAGGTCGTGGGTAACATCAACATTATACCACGCACCATCAATACACACCCGATTCCATGTGTGTTGAATACTGCGGTTTGTACGTGCATAGCCATCGACGACATAGCAAGGAATACCTTGGCTACGGCAGATGGCGGCGAAGAGGCAGGAGATATCGTAGCACACTCCCGTTTTAGTCCGCAATGTTTTGCCTGTATCGGAATACTGATAAAGGCAATCGTAATCGTAGTCGTAGGTGATGTTTTTGGTCATCCACGTATATGCCGACATTGCCTTTTCTTCGTCGATATCGCCCGAGACGATTTCATCGTAAAAAAATGTATCCTCGCTTTTCCATAGGATGCCTGCACCATTGCCTAGAGGATCCCGTACCGTTACCGAGAAGGTGATTCCCGTAATGACCAAAATGGCCGAAAACACCGATAGCAGCACGGTATTTGCGATTTTCGTTAAGGGCCTATCCTTGCTGTTTGGACCTGCAATAAGATTCTTGGCAAGCAGAGCGCTTGATACAAAAACAATGTAAAATCCGAGTGGTCTTCTGCAGTAAATGGCGTAAGTTATGGCAAGCAGTAAAACAAGTATATTCAGGGTGTAAGTCACTACTCGCAAGGGCTTTGACTTCATATTGAACAAGAGAAGACTTGTGCAGAGATATGACAGCACAAGAAAACATATGGGAAGGTTGCTGACGGTCAGAAAGCCCCGATATTGAAAGGTAACATAGCTATTTACAGCAATAAATACAGTAATTAACGTAAGCCATATAAGCTTAATTTTCATAGAGAATCCTCCAAAAAATTTAAGCCATTTACACCAATTGCTTTAAGTGTAAATGGCTTAAGATATTTTGGAACTTTGCTCTTGCCATGCCCACTTAAAACCGTAAAAACATACATAATTACATAAATTGGCTTAAATTCGGCGTATTGGCTTAAGCTCTTTGGGGGTCTGAACGCCCCGAAAACCCTTTATTTATGCGGGTTTTCGTCAGTCAAGAGGTTTCATTGTGGGGCTCTACCGTTCCAAAGTCCGATAAGTTCGGGTAACACTCGATAAGTTTCGTTCTCAACCTCTATCATATTGCAAGTGGTCGTGATAACTTCCGATAAGTTAAGATTACGGAACATTTATTGGTTTAAACTGTGGTTTAAAATGGTTTAACCCCACTATACAAATATTGTAATTTATCTGAGGACAAATTCAGAAATGGTTTTGCAAATCTCTTTGATATCAGAATCTCCCTTAAACTCAAACTTCACCTTGCCCACGCTCGAAAAATAAAGTTCCAACTCACAGTCTGCGGTGTGCTTATTCCAAAACATTTCACCTGCCCCGACGGTTTCAACGGAATATACTTGTATTTTTGAATACGGCATAGATGTGTAGTCCTGTTTTGTACCAGTAAGTCCTTGTACATTTATAGAAATTATTCTTTTATTTGTAAATACAACCTGATCTCTAAATCCTTTATATGTAGAAATTATTTTTTCATCCGACACAAGAATCGGACCAACCAACGGTTCTGCAACCGAATCAGAAACTTTTTTTAATTTAAAAAAAGTCGCATTATTAAAATCAATCATTTTGCAAATCTCCTCTGCATTATAATCCTAAAATATCCTTCTTTTTGCATCACTTGGTTTAAATTTTGATTTAACCTTATTTAGCAACCCAAGATACCGTAAGATATCTTGGGTTATCGTAACTTATCAGTCCAAAGGCTTCATTGTGGGGAACAAAAGGACATCTCTTATGGATGCGCTGTCGGTGAGGAGCATTACAAGACGGTCAACGCCGAAGCCAAGTCCGCCCGTAGGAGGAAGACCGTATTCAAGGGCGGTGATGTAATCATAATCCACCTGTGCGCGGCAACCGGGTTCTTGTGCTTTTCTTTCTGCTACCTGACGCTCAAAGCGTTCCTTCTGATCGATGGGGTCATTAAGCTCGGAGAACGCGTTTCCGAATTCCGTTGCGTTGATAAAGTACTCAAATCTTTCGGTAAACGCAGGGTTTGAGGGTTTACGCTTTGCAAGCGGGCTATTCTCAACGGGGTAATCATAAATAAACGTGGGCTGAATGAGGTTCTCCTCAACAAACGCGTCAAAGAACTCAACAAGGATTGCCCCCTTGGTCTTAACGGCGGGAAGCTCAACATGCTTTTCCTTAGCGATGGCGATAGCCTCTTCGTCCGTAGCGATGGCGTCGAAATCAACGCCCGAATACTTCTTGACTGCCTCAACCATGGTGAGTCTTTCCCAATGTGAAAGGTCGATTTCCTTGCCTTGATAATTAATGTTAAGCGTACCGCAAACCTTCATTGCGACGGTCTTCATCATTTCCTCAACCAAGTCCATCATGCCGTGGTAGTCGGTGTACGCCTGATAAAGCTCGATGGAAGTAAACTCCGGATTGTGCTTGGTGTCCATACCCTCGTTTCTGAAGATACGGCCAACCTCGTAGACCTTATCCATACCGCCTACAACAAGACGCTTAAGGTAAAGCTCGGTCTCGATTCTGAGCACCATATCCATATCAAGGGTGTTATGGTGAGTATAGAAAGGACGTGCAGAGGCGCCTATTTCAAAGGGAGTAAGAATAGGCGTATCAACCTCCAAAAATCCCTTGGAGTCAAGGAAAGAACGAAGCTCACGCAAAATAAGAGAACGCTTTACAAAGGTATCCTTAACCTCGGGGTTAACGATAAGGTCAACGTATCTTTGGCGGTAACGCATGTCTGTATTGGTCAGTCCGTGATACTTTTCGGGAAGCGGGAGCAAAGCCTTTGAGAGGAGCATAATTTCCTTAGCGTGTACGGAAATTTCACCTCTGCGTGTGCGAAACACAAATCCCTTTACGCCGACAATGTCACCGATGTCCCAGGTCTTAAACTCGGCAAAGGCTTCCTCACCTATCTCGTCACGCTTAACGTAGATCTGGATTCTTCCGCTGCCGTCAGCGATGTCAATAAAATTAGCCTTACCCATGTCACGCCAGGAAAGGATTCTGCCTGCGATGGAAACATCCTTTTCCTCAAACTCTTCAAACTTCTCCTTTATGGGGAGAACCTCAGTAGTTCTCTCGTACTTGGTAATTTCATAAGGGTCTGCACCAACGCTCTTGAGCTTGTCAAGCTTCTGACGGCGAAGAAGCATCTGCTCGCTTAAACCTTGACCTTCTTCAACCATTTCTTCAACTGTATTATTAACGTTGTTGTCCATAAAAACTGTTTCTCCTCTGTTTTGTTACAATTACTTTGAAATACCTACAACTTCAACTGTCAGATTTCCGGTAGGAATCTCAACTACCTTGCTTTCGCCGATACGCATTCCGATGAGCGCCTTACCGATGGGGGACTCGTCAGAAATCTTGAGCTTAAGCGGGTCAGCCTCAGTAGAACCGACAATGGTATACTCGCATTCTCTGCCGTTAGACTTAACCTGAACTTTACAACCGATGCTTACAGCGTCAGTCTTTATGTTCTTGTCGTCAAGAATAACTGCGTGCTTTATATTTTCTTCAAGCTGAGCGATACGGGTTTCAACCTCAGCCTGCTCTTTTTTCGCCTCATCATATTCGCTGTTCTCGGAGAGGTCACCGTACTCTCTCGCCTTCTTGATAGCAAGCTTAATTTCGGTACGTTTCACGGTTTTGAGGAATTCAAGCTCCTCCTGCATCTTGTTAAAACCTTCCTGAGATACTACTACCTGCTTTGCCATAACTGTGTCCTCCGTAAATTTATTGTTAATGATAAATCTATTCTTAAGTTTTTATAAAAAGACGGTCAAACCGTGCCGACTTCAAAACCGAAAACCTCTAAGCTTAAAACTCCTGTTATTCACCGACTTCAAGCGCTTCAATAGCGGCTTGAAGCTGAACATCCTCTTCCATGGGAACCTTAAATCGGTCCACGCCTTCCTCAAACGCCTTTTCTATGTCGGGAACAATGCCATCACCGTTATAACCGTCGCTGAATGGAGGGTAATAATAACTGCTGGTAAGCTTGATTACGCCACCGTCGCTCAAGTTATAAAAGGACTGCATGCTTCCCTTGCCGAAAGTGGTTTCTCCCACTAAAACAGCCTTTTTGTAATCCCTCAACGCCGCCGCAAACAACTCGCCTGCCGAAGCGGTGGAGCCGTTTACGATAACAGCCATGGGGGCATCAAGAATGAACTCTGCATCAGACTTAATCCCGCCTTCTTTGCCGTCCTTGTCCACCCAACGAATAATCGGACCTTCGGGAAGCAACATGTCAAGCACACTGCAAACAGAATTAAGATAACCGCCCGAATTGTTACGCACGTCAAAGATGTACTTTTCAGCACCGTCAGTCTTCGAAGCTTCTACGGCAGCCTTGAACTCTTCGGGAGTGTTGCTTGCAAGTCCTGTAATCTTAAAGTAAGCCACTTTACCGTCAAGCATCTCATACTCAACGGATTTGATTTCGTAATCGCCTCGGATTATTTCCAAAACAAGCTCTTCACTACCGCGTAAAACCGTAATCTTAACAGCGGTACCGCTTTCTCCGCTTATGGCTGCAGTCGCATTTTCTGCGCCTAACTCCTCTATGGAAGTTCCGTCAACTGCGGTAATGTAGTCACCGACCAGCACCCCTGCCTTCTCTGCGGGGGAATCCTTGAGCACCTGGTAAACGTAAATGGTGTCCTCAACCGAGTTAATGGAAACACGTACACCTATGCCTTTTTTGGAACCGTAGTTTCCGTCAATAAACTGCTTGCTCTCTTCAGCCGACATGTACTGCATGTATCTGTCGCCCGAAGCGAAGGTGTAACCTTGAATTGCACCGTACAGCAGGTTTTCGTCATTGATTTCTCCTACGTAGTGCTCTCTCACCACCTCGTCGATTTCAAAGAGAATCCCAAACCGTTCTTCCACGTCTTGGTACTTCTTTTCCGCCGCAACCAAGGCGTTGTTTACTGCTAGTCTTTGCGAATCTGCGTAACGGTTGGTAAGGTAAATTCCGCAAACAAGGACGCTCACCACCGCAGTAAAAATGCAACTCCAAATGCAAGCGGTAAGGCTTACACTTCTGCCATTTTTCGCCGAGCCGGAATCGGGCTCATGCTGACCGTCCTTGGTCTGTTCTTCGTTGTCTGCGTTTTCATCGGCGGCGGAATTCTCCGTCACCTCAAGCTTGTTTTCATCCATGTGAAATGCCCTCTCCCAAGGCGTGTAAGGCTAAACCGAAACTTCGGTAAATTTCAAAACTGTGTTAATTCAGTTAAAGTCAACAACTCAAGCAATTCCGTCAACTAAACTTTGACGTTTCGTTAAGTGCCCTGCTTAGTCCAGGTAACTTTTGGGCAGATAATCCTCAGGGTCAACATAACCGCCGTCCTTAGTCACCGCAAAATGCAAATGGTAACCGCTGGACATCCCCGTAGTGCCAACCTTAGCAATGACCTGGTCCTGCAACACCGTAGCACCTGCGGAAACGAGCAAGCTGTCGCAATGAGCGTAAATCGTAGTCAAACCGTTGGCGTGAGCGATGAACACCACGTTTCCGAAAGCGCCTCTCATGCCGGAGTATGTAACCACGCCACCCGCAACCGCATGGATGGGCGTACCTCTGGACGCTACCAGATCCAAGCCGTTGTGATGCTCATAATCCGTGAAAGGACCGTCTGTACGAATGCCGAATCTCGAACTTATTCTGTACTTCGTATTAGACGAGAAGGGCCACGAAAACTCCGAATCGCTGTAAGCCAATTTTTCTTCGATCTGTTTTTGAAGCTCTTCGATTTCTTTACGGATCTCGTCCTCAAGTTTGGAGTAACCGTCAATTTCCTG
The DNA here is from genome assembly GCA_017531625.1 of Clostridia bacterium. Classification (GTDB taxonomy): domain Bacteria; phylum Bacillota; class Clostridia; order Oscillospirales; family CAG-382; genus SIG636. Next base: position 5,857 of record JAFXKQ010000058.1, read on the forward strand.
CTGTGTGTACTGCAAGCCGGAGGAAGACGATTCAATTAGTGTGTCAAGCTCCGCCGTTTTGTTAAGCTGTTCCATACGGCTTATTTCAAGTGATGCGCCGTAAGCCTCAAGCTTGGTCTGAGCATCAACGTACTGCTCCTTGGTAACAGCCATCTCGTCAATGGTGGAATTGATGCCCGAAATCATTTTATCGTTGTATTCAAGTATATGCGTAGTGAAATCCACCATAACAAGGTAATCCCCAAAGCTTTCGGCAGAGATCAAAAGCTCTAAAGCAGATGCATCACCGTTTTTGTAAAGGTACTCAACCACCGTGCCGAAATCGTCAAGCTCTCTTTGAAGCTCGCGTTCAAGCTGAAGCGTTTTTTCTTCCGAAGAACTGATGACCTCGTTGTACTCGTCCACGAGGGTCTGAGTAAGCGAAATCTCGTCATTGAGGTAAGTAATCTGCTGTTCAAGCTGGATTTTTTGCGAAAGAAGGGTCTGGAGCTGACCCTGAGCGCTGTTTATCTCGTCTTTGAGAATGCTCTGATTGTTTTTAAGATTTTTAAGCTTTTCTTCGAGTTGTGCCAGATGTTGTTTGTCTTCATAAATGCTGGAAGCCGCTTCGGAAACAATTCCCTGCCCAATCTGTAACGTAAGCACGCTCACGCACATAACCAGACAAAGAAGCAACAAAACAAGCTTTCTTTTCATAATCAGAACCCTCTCATTTTAAAGAAACGCCACACGCCGACCAAAACGCCGTTCAAACCTCGAAAAAGAGGTTTAAACATTCAAATGTTTCTTGACGCAAATGGAACTTGCAACCACGCCGGAAAAGATTCCGATAGCCAGGAACGCAAGTGCGATAATAACAAGGTAGTCATTAACAAAGGAACCTAAGATAGCCGTACCGCCGTAGGTCCCCACCATGTCGACGGTGATTTCGTAAAGGCAGAATTGAATCCCCAAGGCAATAACAGCAGAAACGATGCCGATGATAACGCCCTCAACAATAAAAGGCGCAATAACAAAGGCACTCGTAGCGCCAATGTAACGCATTATGGCGATCTCCTGTCTTCTTGAGTAGACCGTAAGCTTAACCGTGTTCATAATAACAAGTATAGCCACAACAAACAGGATTACCATAATCCAAATCCCAATAACACGGAAAAGGGATTTAAGACGGTTTGCACCCTCGTAAACGCTGATTTGGCTTTTAACCTCATCAATGCCTGTTATGGCGTTCAAATCTCTGATAATGGAGTGAACCTCGTCAAAATCCGAAAACTCCACTTTAAAGGTGTGTGGCACGGGATTGGTCTCAGAATCGTAACGGTTAAGAATCTCCTTAATGGAAGGAGCTCTCTCCTTAAGCGCTTCGAGACCCTCATCGCTTGTGACCTGAGTATAAGCGCTGACGTGTTCAATCTTGCTTATTTGTTCTTCGATTCCCCTTATGTCCTCTTCCCCTGCGCCGTTCATAACGTAGGCGTTGATAACGTAAAGGTCGTCTATGCCTTCAAGAAAGCGGTCAATGTTATCAATCAGAAGGAAAAAGGTGCCGGGAAGAATCATGCAAAAGATAAGCACCGCAATGGAAGCGGTGGTCATGGCACCGTTTCGGAAAAAGCTTATAAACCCTTGGGAAATGAGGTGAGGAATGCTTCTTATTTTCATTCTGCAACACCTCCGTTATTTTCAGTTTTTTCTGAGTCTGTGTCCCTTGAATGCTGAACGTAGGGAGCTTCGTACTGTTCAACGTGCTCCACATTTATTCCCACTCTGTCGGAAACGATCTTACCGTTTTCGAGGGTGATAACACGCTTTTTGTAGTAGTTTACCAAATCCCAGTCGTGCGTAACCACGATAACGGTCTTACCCAGCTTGTTTATTCTTACCAAAAGATTGAGAATGTCACGGCTCATTTCGGGGTCCACGTTACCGGTAGGCTCGTCCGCAATGATGATCTGCGGGTTATTAGCCAGGGCACGGGCAAAAGCAACCCTCTGCTGTTCACCGCCCGAGAGCTCGTCGGGGAAGCGGTCAGCCTTGTCGGTAAGCTCCGCAAGGTTCAAAAAATAAGGGACTCTCTTCCTGATAACCGAAACCTTTTCTCCAACGACACGCATGGCAAACGCCACGTTCTCGTAGACGGTCTTGTTCTTAAACAATCTGAAATCCTGAAAAACAACGCCCATTGTACGCCTGAGATAAGGAATCTTCCTTGCAGGCATACGGTCGAGTCTGAAATTGTTGACGGTGAGACGTCCGCTTGTAATGCGTTCTTCACGGAGCAAAAGCTTTGTAAGAGTGGTCTTACCTGCGCCCGAGCGTCCGACTATAAAAACGAACTCGCCGTCTTCGATGCGAAGGCTCACTCGGTCAAGAGCCTCCGTGCCGTTTGGGTAGGCCATTGAAACGTCCTGGAATTCAATCATCTTTCAAATTACCTCAAAAAAACAGCCTGTAAATAAAACCAAGATTGCATCAAAGCTCCCCAAAAGAACTTTCCGGGAAGCTCGGAATCAACAAGTGATTGCACGTAATTAAACGTAACAAATGTCTGCTTAAATCAAATCTGTAACAACTCAGTAAGGTGTGCGTCTGAGAAAAACTCACCCGGCCGACGCAACCAACCGCAGCGTTACCTCATCAGCCCGTAAACGCAAGAGAGGGCTTAGCCTGAACGTACTTTTTAACCATGAGTGCAACCTTAAAGGTGATGGCATGCTCAAACTCTCTTAAATCAAGACCTGTGAGCTTCTTGATTTTTTCAAGACGGTAAACCAAGGTGTTTCTGTGAACGAAAAGCTTACGGCTGGTTTCGGACACGTTGAGGTTGTTCTCAAAGAACGCCTGAATCGTCACAAGAGTTTCCCTGTCAAGACTGTCAAGAGAGCCTCTCTTGAACACCTCCTGCAAGAACATCTCGCAAAGTGTGGACGGAAGCTGATAAATCAATCTGCCGATGCCGAGATTTTCGTAATTGATGGTGCTCTTTTCCGGTTCAAAAATGCTTCCTACGCTGATGGCAACCTGAGAATCCTTGTAAGAGCGTGCAAGGTCCTTTATGTTAGAAACGGTAGTGCCGATGCCGACAACCACTTTAAGCAGGAATTCGCTGGAAGCGGTGTCAACAATGTCCTTTGCAATGGACTCAATGTTTTTAAGTTCGGAAGCGTTCTTCATCTCTTTGACGAGAACAACATCATTTTCACCGACGCTGATAACGTAATCACGGTTCTTGTCCGGGAACATGTTCTGCACCACATCAAAGGGGATAATGTCACCCTTGTTGATGAAACGGATAAGGAACACAACACGATTCACTTCGTTGTCAAAATGAAGCTCCTTGGACTTAATGTAAATGTCGCCGGGAAGGATGTTGTCAAGAATGATGTTCTTTATAAAATTGGTCTTATCGTACTTTTCATCATAAAGGGTTTTTATGTTTGAGAGGGAAACAGAAAGAAGCTGTGACGTGCTCTTTGCAAGCTCGTCCTCGCCTTCAACAAAAACAATGTATTCAATGTGAGCATGAGAACCAATGGGCTTGTAGGTGTAGCCGTTAAAAGCAACGCTGTCAAAGGAATAGGAAATCTCCTCAACCGCGTCACGTCTAACCTCGCCTATCCTGGTAAGTTGCGAACAGGCAATAACAGTACCACGGTCGTCAATAACGCCAATCATGCGGTTAACGGCGTCTTTCATCTGATAAATCAAACCTTGAAATAACTTCATACCTCAAATTCCGTCCTTGCATTCGTCACACAAATACGGATTCTCTATCCAAAGCATTGCAACCCAAACCAAACTTCAAATCACAAAGGTTCCGGTGCAGAATCGGCAAACTGCTGCGAATACCGAATCCCCAACAATCGGGAAACAACTAAGGGAAGTTCACCCCTCGTCACCCGATTAGTATTATAAACGATTGCTCCCGAATTTTCAAGTACTTTTGCGTAATTCTAACAAAAAAATTCTCAAAAATTTGTTGCTTTTAACTCTTTTTTACCACTAAAACCCATAAAGAATCAGTTAGAGGCGCAAAAATTGTCGAAAACTTCCTCTGTGAACGGATTATTTTTTGTACAAAACGCCTTGACTTTTAGATAGGATTTTGATAGAATACCTTTACAGTCGGGGGCATCCCCCAACCAACATATTTTTCTAAAAGGAGGGCGCGGCGGAGCAGTCCGTTTGCGTATCATACGATGACCGATAATCACGACAACATTAACGAGCTTCCGGAAGAAGTTGAAACTTGCGTTCTTGTGGACGAAGACGGAAACGAAAGCGTTTTTGAATTGATTGGCGAGCTTGAAATCGACGGCGCAGAGTATCTTGCGTTTATGCCCATTGAAAGTGACGATTGCGAGTACGTTATTCTTAAGAAAGAGCGTGATGAGAACGGCGAGGAAACTCTTGTAACCATCGACGACGATGACGAGTTTGAGCGTGTTGCCGAGGAGTTTGAGGACCGCCTCATGGATGAGCTTGACCTTGACGAGCTTGACGGCGACAACGAGGACGACGACTAAAACGGGGCCTATCTTCCCCCTTTTGTCTTGAATTAACCGTTACTGCGAAAAAAGTACTCCTGCTTGATTCGTGTTGTTCCCGTGTAAAAACCCACATTAACGAAGAGGAGCCTGGGCTTCTTATTTCGGGAATGCAGACCTCCCATACCTGCGCTGCTTTAGTCACCGCGGAGTATGGACGTTGGGAGCGCAAAGAATAAGAGAGGGCACCTACCTGCACAGAGCAGGGTTTCGTTCACGGGCCACGGTCCGGTGGGAGAGCTTAGTTTTCAAAACGTATTTAAAAGAGCTTTGCGAAAACGTTCCGCAAAGCTCTTTTCTGTTTCTGTTAAGAGTTCAAATCTAAATTTTCGATACGAATTGAAGCTATTATGTCCTCAATCCACCCAGAGCTTTCTGCGATAGCTTGGTTATGGCATCTCGCTACCACCTCAAACAGAAATCCCTCGTACTCAAAGCTCATCAAAAACACTTTGTACGGGTTTTCAGCCCTCGTCTTTGTTTTTGTGTAATACTTTCCGTATTCAAACTCGCCTTCGCCCGTTATGTACTCCTCACTGCTTTGTGCAATTACGCTGTCGGAGAGCTTTTTCCCTTCTGTTATGGTTACACTTATGCTGGGATAACCCTCTGTCTTGTTGTAAAGCAGATAGGAAAACTTTGTCTCCTTCGGCCAATAGCAAGTAAATGTATCAGGATAGGCAAAATCTAAGGAAACAATCAAGGGCAATTCTTCTCTTATGTCAAAGGTTTTATAAAGCACGTCCGTTTCTCTTATGGGCTTATCTCTTGCCTCAACCTTAGCCTTTTCGTTAATCAGAAAGCTCTTTATTTCGTTATAAAAAGCCTCTGTATACAAATCTCCGCCTTTTTCGTGCGGAATTTTGTAACTGCCAAGCTCATAGTACCAAAGGGGTGGTAAACAGCCCGAATAGCCGTATAACAAGCCCTTTTTATCCGTGTCGTCTCCGTAGCATTCGCCGTAATCGTCAAATCCCTCGGCGTAGTAATAATCCACTCTATAAGAGGTGTCTTCATAAGAGGTTTCTTCGTTTTCGCTTACGGCATCGGAAGGCACAAGACTCTCGTTGTCCGTTTTGCCTTCACAAGCACACAAGCCGAAAACAAAGACAAAAGCTAACAATAAACAAAACAATTTTTTCACAATTCTACCTCCTACCGCTCTAATCGCAAGGAATCAATCCTATCGTTTATAGCCGTTTTGCAATCATTACAAAACAGAGAATAATAATTCTCGCAAAGCTCTTTTTTGTCCCGTACGGGCTTTCCTTTTTATTGGTTTTTATTTATGTCAATCACCACGTATTCGCTCTTTTCGGCGGTTCTCACCGAAAAGCCCCAGCCCGAGATGCCCGATGTAACAACAGCATTAAAATCACCGTCTTTTTTCAAGCCGTAGTTCATCTCGTTTATGCCGAAAAGCTCCGAAAACTGTCCCAAGGGCCAAATCTGACCTGCGTGGGTGTGTCCCGAAAGCTGTAAATCCACTCCCAGCTCTGCCGCCGTTTTCAAATCCTTCGGTTGATGATCGAGAAGCAAAACAAACCTTTCCCTGTTAACCTCCGACAAAAGCGTCGAAAGCTCTTTTCTTTCAGAGCCGAAATGCCCCATGGAGGCGTCATTACGCCCCACAACGCAAAACTCGTTTCCAATCTCCACGCACTCATCTTCAAGAACGGTTATCCCGTTCTTTTCAAATTCAGCCTCAATTTCTTCTCCGCCAAAGCCCCTTCCGTTTCTGTAATGACCTCGATCGTGGTTTCCGTAAACAAAGTATGTGCCGTACTTAGTTTCAACGCCGCCGAGAACTTCGGCCGCTTTGACCATCTCCGCAAGGCTTGTCCCTTCGTCAAACAAATCTCCTACCAAAACGAAAACGTCGGGATTCTCCGCTTGAATCTTTCCGCAGTACTCCTTAAGCTCCGACGAATCAATGGAATTACCCAGATGAAGGTCGGCAATCATCGCCACCCTCAGCTCTACTTCCTTTTCACTCCGTAGCTCGTAACGTGTTGCGGTGACATGGTTAATGTTCCAAAATCCGTAGAACAGAACACAGGCAGTAACTACAAGCGTAAGCAATCCGCTGGCATAAAGCTTCAACCGCTTAAAATCCTTCTTAAAATGCTTGACTGCCCTTTCTGCAACCAGATAAACAAAATCCGTAACTGCACCGCAAAGAATCAGCATCAGCACCGATGACATTCCCACTCCAAAAACGTCGGTAAAAGCCGAGACAAGCAACAAAACCGCCGCCACCGCGGAACAAGAGTAGAGCACCGATTTTTTCTCAACACCGAAAAAGCTTAAGATCCGCTTCGCAAGGAAAAAAAGATAAAGCCCGCCAAGCACACCGACCGCCAGGAATAAAGCCACAAAAATCATAACGCCTCCTGTTCTAACCTCAGCTTTCTAAGGTCCACGGCGAAAACCGCCGTCACAACCACAGCAGAAACAACCCAAATCACCGGTTCCGCAATGCAAATCCCGATGTAACCGAGATAAGGCGCAAACAAAGTCGCGGCAACAAATTTAAGAACCAATTCAATAGCTCCCGAAACGATGGGAACAGCCTTTTTACCAAGGCCCTGCAAAGCGCTTCTGAACACGAAAAGCAGATTCAGAACAAAGAAGAACGGAAGGTTTATGCGCATGTACATAACAGCCTCCGAAATGATTTGCTCATCCGTCGAAGCGGTAAGCATTTCCGCAAGCTCCGCACCGAAAAGGTAAATCACCGCCACGCCCAACGCCGACCATAAAGAACCCGCAATCAGAGTGCTCTTAATGCCTGAAGTAATGCGTTCATAACGCTTTGCACCGTAGTTCTGACCCACAAAAGTGGCAGCCGCAGTACCAAGGGTGCTGAGCGGAAGCATAAACAGCCCGTCCAAACGTCTTGCGGCACCCGTAGCTGTAATGGTGGCTTTGTCGAAACCGTTAATCGCTCTTTGAAGCGCAAACGAACCGAGAGAAACAAGTGAGCTGATCAAGCCCATGGACAAGCCCATCAAAGCAAGCTCGGAGAAAAGCGGCGCCTCTAAACGAAAATCTCCCTTTTTGACATGAAGCTCAGGCCGCTTTTTCCAAATGTAAGAAAAAACAAGAACCACCGAAACCGCCTGAGCGCAAACCGTAGCGAGGGCGATTCCGCCCACGTTCATTCCCAGCCCCTTTACAAAAAACAAATCAAGACCCACGTTAAGCAACGAAGTAAAAATCAAGAAAACAAGAGGTGTCCTGCTGTCGCCTACCGCACGCAGAACGCTCGCCCCCATGTTGTAGAGAATTGTGGTTATTATTCCCCCAATTATGATGGAAATGTACGAATAAGCCTCACCGTAAAGCGTCTCAGGCACATCTATAAGACTCATCAAGGAATCCAACAACAAAAGACCGAGGGCAGTAAAAACCGCCGCTGTTGCAAGATTTATCAACAGCATGTGGGCAACAGCTTTACGCATGCGCTCCATGTTCTTCGCACCGAAAAGACGGGTAACCACGATGGCGCTGCCGTTGTTCATTCCGTTTGCCATTCCGATTATTACGCCGTAAATGCTGCCCGTTGCGGAAATTGCCGCAAGAGCGTCTTCCCCGAGGGTTTCTCCGGAAATCCGCATGTCTGCAAGATTGTAAAATTGCTGAAAGAGGTTGCCAAGCAAAATCGGCAACGCAAACAGTATGATAACCTTAAAAGGATTTCCAACTGTCATGTCGCCCCGCTTTGAAAGGGGCATTTTTTTCACTTCGGTCATTCTTGTTTTCCCCAGCTATTCAATAAAATAAAACTTGCGAGCAAGCGCAAATCAACGAGGGCCTTTGGTTTAAACAGCCACTCCTTTTCAACAGAGCAAATTATAAACCACATTAAAGCGTTTGTCAACAAATCACAAAAAAAGACTTGCCCCTAAGCCCATTACAGCACACTGGAAAATTTTAGAGAGGAAATAAGGCTTCAAAGACAGTTTACTCTCAACCGCCGAAACTACCTGACAGTGTACACAAAGCCCCGACCATCCGAGAAGCAGAGCGCAATCCCTTAAAGCTCCCACTCCTCCCCTCTCGGCACAAAGACTTATTCCGCTCGAAAACTCAAAGAACCCCCGCAAAAGCGGACTTGAAAACCACGGGAAAGTCTCAACCGCAAGGGCTCCCACCACCCCAAAAACCACGATGAATGAACAAATTCCAAGCATCGTCATCCCGCTGTCGGTTACCGCCTTAACAAAGCTCTTAGCTTTTACGGTTCTTTCCGCACCCTTGATGCTCCCTCTCTCCCCTCTCGAGAAAAGCACAAGCTTAAAAACCGCGGCGCAACAAATCGCCGAGAACAGTTGTAGAACCAAAAGCTTTACCCCAATCATCTTGCAAGAAAACAGATTTTGCCCCACGAAACCCACCACAAAAGAAGCGCTCGCATTGTTAGAAAAACAAAGGAGGTACTCTGCCTCTCGCTTTCTAAGCTTTCCTTGATCGTAGAGCGCAGTACAAACCCTCGCACCCAATGGGAAACCGCCCAAAGCCCCTAAAATCAGCAAAGAAATCTCCGTGCCGTAAAAAGGTATCCTCCGACAGATACGCATAAAAAGCGGAGAAGAACAAACCAAATCCGAAAAAACCAGAAACAAAAAAAGAGACGGCACAATTCGCCTTGCGCAAAATCCGAGGTAATCAAAGACAAATTTCTCTGCCTCTCTGCTTCGAACAAACAAAAGAGCCGTCACCGCAAGACTTACCGCAAAGAGCATCTTTTCCGAGGCATCGTGAAATGCAAATTTTTTCTTATTCAAGTGCAACACTCCTCCAAAAACAATGTATTTAAAGCCTTAGAATTTTTAGAACAGCAAAGGCATATAAATTGTTTTGGGAGGTGAGCTGTGTGTCAGACTTACTGAAATCGGGCAAAGAAGCGGTTTTGCCTTGCTACTTTGAACTTAGAGGGCGCAAAGAAATGCTAATCGACGGCTTTGAATCCCTTGTGGGTTACGACGAAAAGGAAATCCGCTTTATTTGCGGGGGCTACCTCGTAAAGGTGCAGGGAAACGGCTTAAAACTGGAGTTTCTGAATGACGGCAAAGCGGTTCTCCGAGGAATTCTGGACAGTTTTGAGTTCTCGGGCAAGGGGGAAAAGAATTGCAGAGAATAATCCACGGACTTTTTGGACACCTTCTTCTCAGAATCGAAGGTGCAGAAGCCCTTAATGCAATAAATCGGCTTAACAAAGAAGAAATCCCTTTCTGGGGGCTAAAAAAAGATGACGGAGCACTTTTTATAAAATGCTCCGTCTTTTCAGCAAAAAAGGTATTCCGTACACTAAACGACTGTAACGTTAAGTACCGCACAGAAGAAGAAAAAGGACTACCCTTTCTTTTTAACAGGTACAGAAAACGTGCCGGACTTTTAGCAGGCGTGGTTCTCTCCCTTGTGCTGATTTACGCCTCAAGCCTTTTTCTTTGGGACATAAGACTGAGCTGTAACGGCGAACACGACGAGAACAAAGCCATAAACTCACTTTATAAATTAGGGGTACGTGAAGGCGTTACCCTATCGAGTATTGATGTCCACCGTGCGGAGCTGAGTTTTCTGATAGAAAACCCCGAGTACTCGGACATCGCGATAAACATTGAAGGAACCGTAGCCTGCGTAGAATTAAGGATGAGAGAAAGCTTACCGCCCACGCCCGACCGTGAAGGAATTTACGACATCGTAGCATGCCGTGACGGGATAATCCATTCGGTAACCGCAACAAACGGAGAACCCGCCGTAAAAAAAGGTGACACTGTCAGGAAAGGCGACGTGTTGATTAACGGCGTCATAACGGGAAAATACGGCGCCTCCTATGCGCTTCATGCGGAAGGAGAGGTTTTAGCCACGGTTTACAGAGATTTCTCCGTGGTAATTCCGCTAAACACAACAGAAAAGCAGTACACGGGAAACACAGAGTCCAAAACCTCCGTAAAAATTTTGGGGATGACCTTTGATTTTTTCCTCAACGAGTTGTCACCCTACGAAAAGAGCGACGCGGAAGCAAGCAAAGAAAAGCTAAAACTCTTCAACTCGGTGATTTTACCCATCACAGTTGAAAAAATCCGTTACAAGGAGTACGAAATCAAAGACCTGAGCATCACCGAAGACGAAGGCTTAAAACGCGCAGAAAACGCCCTTAAAGCCTGGATGGAGCGCAACATAAAAGGAGAGGTAATTTCCGTAAAAGCAGAGCATGACCTGAACCGAGAACACCAAATTCTGATTTACAGAGCCCAAATTGAAGCGGTGGAGGAAATCGGAGCAGAAAAGGAACTCACTCTTCGGGAACTTTCGGAAAAGGCGGACAAATGAACTCACGGCAATTCAAAAAAATTGTTTTAATCTCTTGAATTTGGATATTATTAGGAGTATAATCGGTTTCGAGAGATTTGTTTTTATTAAAAAGAGGAATTCTATGTCTGTCCCAATGATTATGAGGCGTTTGTACGCTTCCGATTACTTGATAAAAGAAAAAGACCGTAAAGGAGAACTACCAAGTACAAAATCAGCATACACAAACTTTTTCAAGTTTGCGTGGCCCTCAATGGCAGAATCCCTGCTTATTTCCCTGGTTGGGCTTGTGGATACACAGATGGTTTCGGGTCTCGGCTCGTCCGCCGTTACAGCAGTGGGCGTAACCAACCAGCCAAAGTTCTTGTTTTATGCTCCCCTCTTCGCCCTTAACGTAGGCGTAACCGCCATTGTCAGCCGAAGAAAAGGACAAAACGACAGAGAAGGCGCAAACCGCTGTCTGGCACAGGCGATCCTGCTTGTGGTGGTGTTGGGCGCATTGCTTTGCGGTACCGCGATTGCGGTGGCAGAACCGCTTATCCGCTTTGCGGGCGGAAGCGATGCGGTAATAGACGAAGCAGTAACTTATTACCGGATCATAATGGTAGGTATGTTCTTTACCGCCTTGGGCCTTGTTATTAACGGCTCCCACAGAGGCACGGGAAAAACCCAGATTTCCATGATTGCCAACGTAACCGCAAACCTGATAAACTGCCTGTTCAACTACTTACTCATTAACGGGCATCTTTTCTTCCCCGCCCTTGGGGTAAAAGGAGCGGCAATTGCTACTCTGATAGGAAACATAGTTTCCTGCCTCATCTCGGTTTACACAGTCTTCTTTAGAAAAAACAGTTACTTACGCATTAAATTCAGAGAAATTTTCCGTCTTGACACAAAGCTTTTGGCACTCATCGGCAACGTGGCGAGCGGCGCCGCTGTGGAGCAGGTCTTTTTGCGTTTCGGATTCTTTGCGTACTCCATTTTGGTAAACAATCTCGGAGATGCCGCAATCGCCACGCACACAGCTTGCATGACCATCGTAACCATCTCATTTGCAGTGGGTGACGGATTGGGAATCGCTTCGTCCGCCTTGGTAGGTCAAAACCTCGGAAAAAAACGTCCCGATCTGTCAAAGCTTTACGGCAAAGTAGGTCAACGAATTGGAATAATCGTTTCAGTCATCCTCGTCCTGCTTTTCACGCTTGGAGCTAATTTCTTGGTTTCAATTTTTGTTGTAGAAGGCGACCCGAATGCGGAATACATGCTGTCGGTAGGCGTAATTCTGCTGTACATTTTGGCGGCAACCTCACCCGCACAGATTTCACAGGTGGTTTACAACGGCTGTCTTAGAGGCGCAGGAGACACAAAGTTTGTAGCCCTCACCTCGCTTGTTACCATCGCACTTATCCGCCCCCTCACCACCTACGTGCTTTGTTACCCCTTGGGGCTCGGGCTCATCGGCGCGTGGATAAGCCTGCTTATTGACCAGTACCTGAGGCTTGCTTTCTCCTCAATCCGTTTTATCGGCGGTAAATGGAGTAAGATAGTTATTTAAAACAACCCGCCTAAACCCAAAAGACGCATCTTACCAAACACAACAATCGGATAAAAAGTAACGGAGGCAACTTCTTTTTGAAGTGCCTCCGTTTTTATTTGCTTTTTAGTTATGAATAAATCCTTAAACTATGATGATGTCAAGATTCTTATCCTTAACGGTTACACCGTCACGGTTGAGAGCTACCCAAACGTCTCCGCTGATTTCGCCCTCACACTTAACGATAATCAATTTTCCGCCGCCAAGGTCTACCCTTGCGTATTTCTTTTCGCCGTAGTCAAGAATCTCGCTTACAGTGCCTCTGAAGCAAATGCCGTTAATCTCGCTGTCGGACACAGCAACCGCATCTGCACCAAAAACGTACTCAAGCGGAGTCTTAAAGATTTTAGTACCCTTGCAGGCAAAAAGCTTTTCACTGATTCTCTTGGAGGAAGCGATTCTTTGACCTGCAATTTCCATGTAGAAGCTGTAAACCTTCTTGCCGTTCTCCACTTCTTTAACTTTAACGAACTCTCCGTCAAGCGTGTTTACGGTGTCCAAAGGCTTAACATCAAGGGCAGTAAGCTCAACACGGCTGAAGTCCAAACCGAAAGCAACTTCTGCACCTGCGGAAAATCTTGCCTCGCCCTTTTCCACAGCAAACATGGTAAGCTCTCCGACTTTGAGCTGGTAAACCTGTTTACCCTCAATGCTTTCCACTGCTTCGACCTTCGCCTTGCCCTGACCGTCGCCAAGGAGGAGCGCATCGGTGGGAATGATAAGCTCGCTCTTTGCGCCCTTAATGTGACTGAGAGCCTTAGGAAGTTCAAACGACTGAGAAGCAAAGCTGAGTTTCGCACCGTCAACAACTGCATCCACTGCGTTGACCTCGGGTACACGGAGTTTAATGCTCTTCTCGCTCTCCTTATCGAAAACGTGCAACTTGTTTTTGTTAATTGCTATGTCAATGATTTCGCCTCTGTTAGCAGGGTAATCGCCGGGAACCTTGATGGTAATCGAACCTTCTGCGGCATCAATGTCATCAGTATTGAGGTTTGCATAAATGAGTGTTTCGCCGCCGAGGGCTTCCACCACGCTGACAACCGCTTTCATCTTAGCCCATTCGTTCTCATTAAGACTCCCGTCATCGACCTTTACGTCGTCGGGACGAACGCCCACAACAACGGGATGCTTTCCGTCCATAAACTTAACAAGAATCTTATTAGCGAGGCTGTAATCCATGCTGATGGAACTGCCGCACTCAAAATCAAACTTTACGTTATTGCCCTGCTTGGTGATGGTACCGTCAAAGAAATTCATCTGCGGAGTGCCGATGAATCCCGCAACAAAGATGTTACCGGGGTACTTGTAAAGATTCTGAGGGGTGTCGATCTGCTGAACGTAACCCGCCTTCATAACTACGATTCTCGTACCCATGGTCATCGCTTCGACCTGATCGTGGGTAACGTAGATAAAAGTAGTCTGAAGTTTTTCGTGAAGCCTTGAAATTTCAGCTCTCATGGCAGCACGGAGTTTTGCATCCAGATTAGAAAGAGGCTCATCGAGGAGGAACACCTTAGGATTACGTACAATAGCACGTCCGAGTGCCACACGCTGACGCTGACCGCCGCTGAGCGCCTTGGGCTTACGGTCGAGGTACTCGGTAATTCCGAGGATTCTTGCAGCTTCGACAACCTTTTCGTGAATCTCTTCTGCGGGAATCTTAGATGTTTTAAGTGAAAAAGCAAGGTTGTCGTAAACGCTCATGTGAGGATAAAGAGCGTAGTTCTGGAAAACCATTGCAATATTACGGTCCTTGGGCTCATAATCGTTAACGATAACGTCATCAATTCTGAGTTCGCCCGCAGTGATGTCTTCAAGACCCGCAATCATTCTGAGAGTTGTGGACTTACCGCAACCGCTGGGGCCGACAAAAACGATAAACTCCTTGTCTTCGATTTCCATACAAAAATCGTTTACCGCTTTTACACCGCCGTCATAAACCTTGTAAATATGTTTAAGTGATAAACTTGCCATAGTTAATCTCCTGTCAACAAATCAAATTTGCCGTCACCGGCCTACTTCAAAATAGCAATGGATTGTGGAGGTAATTTAAGCTCAGAGCCGTTAAGACTGACGTGAGTGTTAACATCCACACAAAGCTCACCGACCACTTTTTTGACCTGCAAAGCATCTTTGTCGAGGGTCACAGTCTGGTCAAAAGAGTCGAGATTGATAACAATAACAATGCTCTCGTCCTGATAAGACTTTTTAACAACACAGATGTAATTGTTCTGCCCCTCAGGGAAGTACTCAACCGTACCTCTCGCAATGGCGGGGAAGCGGTTACGCAAGGTCATAGCCTGCTTATAGTAGTTGAGAATGCTGTTCTCGTCCTCGGTCTGCGCCTCAACGGAGGGGAAATAATAACACGTTTCGTCCACCGTGATTCCCTCAGGCGGCATGTAACACCAACCCTTGTAAACGTTTTTGTCGGACCATTTCATAGCAATTCTCTTAGCGGGGTCGGAATTACTGCCGTTTTTGCTGATCATTCCGATTTCTTCGCCGTAGTAAACGAAAGTACCGCCATTCATCATAGCGAGAACGCCGCCCGCCATCTTAACGTTTTCTTCACCGGGCATAAAGCTGCCGGGACGCATTGTGTCGTGGTTGCCGAGGAACGGAGCTAAGATGCCGTCGGTGTAGGTCTCCTGTAAGGACATAAAGAGCTTTCCGAGCTGAGCACCGCTCTGCTGTTTGACGATAGTAGCGAGAGTGCCCGTGCCCTGTGAACCTGTAAAGAGGAAAAAGCTGTCAACACCGCTCTTGTAGTATTCGTTAATAAGTACGTCCGAGCCAACCCAGGCTTCGCCAACGATGAAGCAGTCGCTCTTGATGGCCTTCGCCTGCCGGTTAACCCAGGAGAGGAACTCCACGTTTTTCGCAACGTCACCCGTGTAGTAACTTGTGACCGCATCAAGACGGAACCCGTCAACGCCGTGCTCATCGAGCCAAAACTTCATAATGTTAACGATTTCAGCACGAAGCGCCTCACTGTCGAGATTGAGGTCGGGCATTCCGCTCCAAAACCGTGCCTCGTAGTAGTAGGGCGTACCGTCCACCTTGGTGTAATCCGCAAGGTTCTGGGGAACAAAATTGTAGTAATCGCCGTAGGAACCGCCAACGGAACCGTTTTCCTTAATGTACTGACAAGCTTCTTTAAACCAAGGGTGCTGGTTACTGCTGTGATTGAGCACTAAGTCAAGAATGACCTTAATCCCACGGTTGTGAGCTTCACTCACCAGCTCATCCAGGTCATCGAGGGTGCCGTACTGAGGGTCGATGGCGTAGTAATCCGTAACATCGTACTTGTGGTAAGTTGGAGACGGACTGATGGGCATAAGCCAAATGCCGTTAAACCCTAAATCCTTGATGTAATCGAGCTTTTCCGTAACCCCTTTGAGGTCGCCGATTCCGTCATTGTTTGTGTCGTAGTAGCTGTGGACGAAAATCTCGTACCAGTTACGGTAATTGTCATCAATGATGTTTAGCTCTGTGTTGTTTTCGGTGCCGTCGTTGCTCTCTCCGCAAGAAGCGGTAAAGAGGAGCATCACGGCCATCAAAAGCACAAAAAATCTTTTCTTCATCATAGCTTATCCCTTTACCGCACCGCCGGTAACACCCTGGATGTAGTACTTCTGCAACCACATAAAGAGCAGAGTAATGGGGGTAGCAACGATAACAGCCGCCGCACAGAAGGTGGTGAAGTACTGCTGAATCATTTCACGTTCAAGCCACTTGTACATACCGAGAGAAACGGTGTACATTCCGGTGTCGGGAACGCCGGACATGATGAAGGAAACGAAAATGTAATCGCACCAAGGAGCAATAAAGCTGATAAGAATGGTGTAAATGATAATGGGTTTACTAAGCGGAAGAATGATTTTCCAGAAGATTCTCGCACGGCTGGCACCGTCGATTCTCGCCGCCTCGTCAAGGGATTTCGGAACTGTGTCAAAGAACCCCTTAGCGATGTAGTAATTGAGCGCCGCACCCGCAGAATAAACGATGATAAGACTGAGGAGGGACTGATAATTGTCGGGAAGAAGAATCTTCAAAAGGAAATAAACCGCCGACATGCTCATAAATCCGGGGAACATGCCGAGGATGAGCATAACGTTCATCATAGGCTTACGGGCCTTGAACTTGATACGGCTGAAAGCGTAGGAAACGGAAAGCGCAAAAACCGTAACGATGGTGCAGCTGATAACGCTGACTAAAAGCGTGTTTCCGTACCAGCGGAAGAATTGAGTCTCGTTGAAAAGTCTTTTGTAGTTATCGAGAGTCCACTCTTGCGGGAAGAACGTAGGACTCCACGCACCGGGTTCGCCTCTGAAAGACTGAATAACCAGATAAATCAAAGGAATTATCCAGATTATGCCGAGCACGGTCAAAACCGTCTGCCCAACGCTGTTGCCGATAATGCGGTTAATCCTCATACTGCGATGTTTCTTGCGTTTAGGCACCTTAACGGCTTCTTTTTCGAGTCTGTCGATTTCAGCCCAATCCGTGAGGGGCTGAGCGGAGGTAGCAACGCCGTTGATGTCAATAGTTTTTTCTTTACTCATTGGAAATTGTCCTCCCCCTTAACCGCCGACGACCTGTTGTAAACAATCAACGAGAAGACGGCTGAAATAACGAATACCAAAATACCTATAACAGAAGCTAACTTGTAATTGCGGTCAATGCCGAGGGACAGCTTGTACAGCCAGGTAATCAGCAAGTCTGTACCCTTTGCGCCGTCCGTATAAAGCTGGAGGTCGCCGGGACCGCCGCCGCTTAAAAGGAAAATCACGTTAAAGTTATTAATGTTGCCGATGAACTGAGTAATGAGGTAAGGGCCGGTAACGAACATCATGTAAGGAAGCGTAATTTTCATAAAAGTACGTACCTTGCTTGCGCCGTCGATTCTTGCAGATTCGTAAAGGTCTGCAGGTATGTTCATAAGGATACCGCTGCACATAAGCATACTGTAAGGCACACCGATCCACATATTAACAAGTATGATGCAAATACGGGTAGTTGTGATGTCCAGACCGAACTGCAAATGGTACCCAAAAATGTTTTCGATCCATTGAGTGATGATACCGCCGCCACTACCCATGATTCCGCCGCCCGTGTCAAGCATTTTGGACATGATCATAAGCGAAACGAACTGAGGAACAGCGATTGTAGCAACGAAAAGCGTGCGGTAAAGCTTTTTAAGTCTGATGCCCTTCTTGTTGATGAGCATAGCGAGAAGCATTCCGAAAAAGTAACTTGTAAAGGTAGCGAAGAACGCCCAAACGAGGGTCCAGCCGAGAACGCGCCAGAAGGTCTGACCGAGGGCGGAACCGCCGTTTAAAATGCTTCCGAAATTCTCAAACCCAACCCATTGGAAAAGGTGTTCGGGAACCTCGTGGCTTGCATCGTAGTTGGTAAATGCAATGAGGATCATCGTCACCAAGGGAACGATGGTAAAAAGGAACAATCCCACCATGGGTAAAGAGAGAAGCGTGATGTGGAATTTGCTGTCAAAGAGACGGCCTGTTTCCTGACGGAAATTATCAGCCTTTCTGCCAATGATTTTGCCCTGTTCGAGAGCAACGCTCTCCTTTACAGAACGGAAATAGATCATGGCAAAGAAAAGAATCATAAACATTGAAAGAATGCCGTAAAGCACGATATGGAAGGAGTTATCGCCGGCAATCTTTACGTATTCACCGAGGTTATCGTCCCAAACTCCCGAAACGGAGGTTTCAACCAATCCGACATTACCGCCGGTGAAGAAGTTCTGGAAGAACATGTATAAGTATTTACCGCCGAAGAAAATGAGGTATGCAATGAAAGCCACTTCAACTCCGAGATAAACAACGCCTTTAACGACCTGACCGCGGAACATGTGACCGACGCCCATAACGAAATAAGAGACCTTGGTAATGAGGTTACCCCTCCACCAATCAACAAAAAAGTTTTTGACACCGAGAACGATTCCGATGAAAAAGGCGGCGATGCCCTTTCCCAGCTTAACCCAGAAATTACAAAAGCCCCTGCCGATGCCCGCAAGAGTTTTTTTGCATTTATAGAGAATCCTTTGCCACCAAGAGAGTCGGTAGTATTCGAGATCCACAGTCATACCTCCCAAAGAAAATTTGCAACGGGGAAATTTAATTCAAGGGGCAAGGGAGCAAAAGCTCCCTCGCCCGTCAGTAAACCGAATTACTTTTTGATCTGATCGCAGAGTGCGTCAAGGTATTCTTGAAGCATGTCGTCAGAAACCTCAGTACCGTCAGCCTTAGCGGTAATGAGAGGAGTGATAAGGCTGCCCATGGGAGTCCAGTAGTTACCGGGAACGCCCTTCTGAGCTCTGTTGTACTGACCCTGTTCAAGAACTGCGGAAATAACAGCATCGTTCTTAACAGCTTCCATTTCAGCAACCTTCTTGTTTGTGGGGCCGAAACCGCGAACTTCGAATCTCTTAAGCTGATTCTCTTCATTGGTGAGCCACTGAGCGAGCTTGTGAGCTTCGCCCTTGTTCTTGCTGTAACCGTTTACGCCGATGAGCTTGTAGCCCATGTAACCGCTAAGCTGAACGTCACTACCGCCTATTTTAGCGGTGGGGAGCTTGCAAACGCCCATGTCATCACCGAGGAGTTCCTTAACGGTAGCAGCGTTCCAAGTACCGCTGATAGCAGCAGCAGCTTCACGCTTACCGCTTGCGTCGGGAGTGAAAGCAGCGATAATTTTGCTGTCGTCAGTCTGAGCAACAAGGCCATCGCGAGCGATGTAAGCGCGCAAAGACTTCATAACATCAAGACCGGCGGGATCGTTGTAGTTGATGCTTACAGCTGTTTCAACCATAGCTTCGTTGTAGGTTACCTCGTACTTGAGGTCGGGGTTAGCAAAGAAGAAGCTGGAAAGGTACCAACCGTCATCGTTGAGCTTGAAATGAACGTTCTTGCCTGCTGCTTCAGCAACATCAAGCATGGTATCAAGGCTCTTGAGATCGTCTGCGTTAGTGAAAACGCTCTTGTCGTAGTAAACGAAGTAGCAGTTGTCACCTGTATTGGGGTAAGCATAAAGCTGATCTTCACCGTTGATGGTGAGAGTAGCCGCATCAATACTGCCGGCAGTATTGACCTCTTTAATGTTAGTTTCGATTTCGCCGCCTATACGAGCGAGAGCGCCGCCGGCGTAAAGCTTGTTAATCTGGTCGCTGGGGAAGCTGAACACGTCAGGACCTGCCTGAACGTCGTTAAGAACCTTGTCAGCAGCATCGCTTTCGCTCTGAACGCCGAAGAGGAACTTGTAAGTGTTCTGGGGATTAGCCTGAGCATAAGCGTTGCACATTTCTTTGAGCATTTCCTGGTCTTCCTGTGCGCCCCAAACGGTAAGGGTGTAGCTCTGACCCTGTGCAGCGGAAGCGTCGCCTGTGGAAGAGGTGTCGTCGCCGGAGCCGCCGCAAGCTGCGAATGCACCGCAAACCATGATTAAAGAAAGAACAAGTGCCAAAATTTTAGTGTAAGACTTCATAGATAACCTCCTAAAAAAATTGGGGCGGGGCTTATGCCCTGCCCCATTCGGAATCTAATATTTGCTATTTACAGAAAAATTATTCAGCAACTACGCTAGCCGTACCGGTAGCGATGTCAAGGCTTACATTGTAAGTGCCGAGGGGGAGATAGAAGTTGTCGCCTTCGGTAGCGGGATCAGCGTACCAATCCTTGATGCCGAGTTCGGAACCGAACACAACCTTAACAGCCATAACGCCGGGTTTGCTCTGAGCAACCATCCAGTTGTAGTCAGCAAGGCCGGTAGCGTCATAAACTTCGAGTTTGCCGGTTGCAACGCCGTCAACAACCTCAAGCTTGGGGGAAACGCCTTCTTTAACTGCGAAGTTAACAGCGTTGCCTTCAGCGTCGAGGAGAGTACCTACAACGTAGTAATCGCAAGCCTGAACAGCGATGCTGTTGTCAGCAACGGTGTACTTAATAGCGTATGTACCTGCGGAGAGGAAGATGTTAGCCATACCGCCGTCAACGCCGTAGTCGGAACCGCTGATGTGGTTGATGAGCTTGATAGCAGCGCAAACTTCGCCGGAAGCGTTGTTTTCGTCAGTTGCAGTCCAATCTGCGTAATGATCTTCGGTGATGGTGATGAAGCCACTCCAAGTGGTCTTGTCTTCGGACTCAGCGAGAGCAAAGGTCTTGTCGTCATTTGCCCATTCGTTAACTGTACCGTAAACGTACATTTCGTGGGTCTGAGTCATGGGCTCGATCTTTTCGATGAGCTCGAACTGAATTTCATTGTAAGAGATGCTGTTGGGGTAAGTGATAAGAGTGATCTTGTACTTACCGTCGTGACCCTCGTTGAGGATAGCGTTCCAGCTTACAGAAGTGTTGTTGTTTTCGTCGCCGCCGATGAACACAACTTCGCCGTCTGCGTTCTTAACTTCAGCGTACTTCTGATCTTCAGCAGTAACTTCACCTTCAGCGGGCTTGTTGGGGTTAATGCCTGCAGCGTATTCGCAACCTGCGAAGCCGCCGATACCGAACTGGCCATCCCAGCTGCCGTCGTGGCAGATCTGGAAACGGTCGCCTGCGAACATTTCGATTTCGATGGTGTAAACGTTCTTATCGGTGATGGAAGTATCCTTGGTCATCTTAAGGTTTTCAGCGCTTGCTGTGTGATCCCAGCCGCTAACCTTCATAGAACCGCTACCTGTACCGATGAGGTAGTATTCGGTAGTATCTTCAACATAAACTTCGCTACGGAAAGCAGCGAAAATGTCAGTATCAGCTTCAACTGCAACAGCAAAGTCAAACGCTGTGCTGCAGCTTGCTTCTGCAAACCAGCCTGTGAAGGACTTGTCTGCAACTTCGGGAGTCCAAGAAGTAAGAGTTGTGCCCTTAGCAACCTGTTCTTCCTTAAGAACTTCAGAACCGTAGTACCATGTAACGGTAACGTTTTCGGAATCAGCTACGCTTTCATCAACGGAAGCGTCAGCAGAGCTCTCGTCCTTAGAATCGTCGCCGCAAGCCGCAAAAGAGGTCACGGTCATAACAAGAACGAGCAACAATGCGATGATAGATAAAAATCTTTTCATAAATGTTCTCCTTCCCAAAAATTGGTTTAATGAGTTATCTATGGTACACGGCGATGCCGCAATACCCTAAAAATTACATAGCGACAGCGAGGTCAAGTTTTATCTCTCTCCCCGCTGTTGCACACCTATTATAAATTAACAGTAAATAATTGTCAATACATTCTTTGAAAAAACGGAGTAATGGTAAATTTTACGTAGCGTTTTTTGTGCACTTTGCTAATTTATTAAAAAACAATCAGCTCTTTACGTAAACAAGAACTCCGACGGAAGGAACCGTAACAGCACCGCTGTCTGTGCTCAGGATTTCAGCCCCTGCGACTTTTTCGTTAGCAACAAGGTTCCACTCGCCATCAAGCTCGTAGTTTACCGTCTCCTCTGTTGGGTTAATAAGAACGAGAGCGTAATCCCCCATGTGGTTGTCAAACAGCGCAGTCATTCCGCCGCCGTCAAGGTCGCCGAACTTGACATTAACGTTACCCTGGCCTTGGAAAACGCTGTAAGCCTTACGCATTTCAATAAGCCCCTTGTAGTAGAGCATGGTTTCGTACTGCAAACTACCTTCTTCAAGAACTTCCCAGTCAATGTTGTTTATCTCATCGCCGGACTTGTAGCTGTTTTCGTCTCCGTCCTTGGTTCTGAGCATTTCCTCACCCGCCTGCATAAAAGGCGTCCCCTGAGAAATCATCAGGATGGCAGCGCCGAGCTTGTTCATAGCTACTCGCTCTTCATCGCTGTTTTCGGGGTTGGAAAGAAGAAGCTTATCCCAAAGTGTGTTATTGTCGTGTGCGCTCATGTAATTAATTACAGAAGCCTTTTTTACCTGCCAGCCTGCCGCATTGCCGACGCCGCCTGCTATGCCAAACTTAACCTTTGAAGCGGTGGAAACCCAATCGCCGCTTATGTAGCCCTTCGAAGCTTTGTCAAAAACACTGCCCTTAAGTCCGTCACGTATCGCATCGTTGAAAACCGCTACGCTACCCGCCGCTCCCTCGGAGGCGATGATGCGGCTTATGTTGCTTTGGTTAGCCTGAGCGCTGCCGTCAATGGTGCTGCCCATCGTCCAACCTTCGCCGTAAATCAAAGCGTTGGGGTTGATTGCGTGAACCGCTTCTTCGATGAAATCCATGGTTTCCAGATCGTGAAGCCCCATGAGGTCGAAACGGAAGCCGTCAAGCTTGTACTCTTCAGCCCAGAAGCTGACGCTGTCGATCATAAACTTTCTGAACATGTAGCGTTCGGAAGCCGTGTCGTTTCCGCAACCGCTGGCACTTGAATTAGCTCCCGATGCGGTGTAGCGGTAGT
Source organism: Clostridia bacterium (assembly GCA_017531625.1). GTDB lineage: Bacteria > Bacillota > Clostridia > Oscillospirales > CAG-382 > SIG636. Next base: position 28,706 of record JAFXKQ010000058.1, read on the forward strand.
AGTAATAAGGTACTATGCGATTAAACGAGCTGTTAGCGTCATAGGTGTGGTTGTAAACAACGTCCATTACCACGCCGATTCCCGCTTGATGGAGGGATGCTACCATCTGCTTGAACTCGTTAATTCTGACCTCACCGTTAAATGGGTCGGTGGAATAACTGCCCTCGGGCACATTGTAATTTTTGGGATCGTAGCCCCAGTTGAAACCGCTGTCGGGATTAGCCTCGTCAACCGTAGCGTAATCGTAAACAGGGAGAAGATGAACGTGAGTAACACCAAGCTCCTTGAGGTAATCAACCCCAACGCTTACACCTTCGCTGTTTTTAAGTCCTGTTTCTGTAAACGCAAGGTACTTGCCCTTGTACTTTGAATCCTCGATTTTGTTACTGAAATCTCTTACGTGTACCTCCCAGATAACAGCCTCGGTGTATTTGTCAGTACCTGCCGAGTACTCCTCGTTCCAATTATCGGGATTTGTAAGGGAAAGATCGACCACCATGCTGCGGTCGCCGTTAACCCCTGCGGATTTGGCATAAGGGTCGGTGGCGGTCTGCGTACCTACGGAAGTTGTCACGGTGTAGGTGTAGTAAGTGCCGTGTCCGCAGTCCTTTTGCGTGTGAACCCAAACACCGCCGTCTTCCTTAACCATCTCAACGGATTCAAAAGCTTCGCCGCCGTTGCCTGCTTCGTAAAGATTAATGACAACCTTTGAAGCGGTAGGAGCCCACACCTTGAAAGTAGTGCTGTCGCCGTTGATTACGGGGCCTAAGTCATCACCGTCATAAGTGTAGTCGGCAATAAACTCTTCGCTGTCAAAAATCGCTGTGGGCACAATCGGCTTTCTGCCGTAACCTTCAATTTCGATTTCGTAGGTTTTAGAAAGTTCAAGTTTCTCGCCGAGAGTAACGTTACCTATGGTAACCTCGTTATCAAGACTGCTGAGGGCAAGAACGGGAATCTCGCGTTCGCCGTCATAAACCTTTACCTGATCAAGAGAAGTGAGTCTTACCTTAGGAGTAACACTGTATTGCACCGTATCAAAGGCAACAAGCCCCGCAATGCTGAAATGTTTAATCATGGTTAAAGTTTTGCCTCCGTCCTCGCTTGTGTACTGAGAAGCGTCACCGCTTTTGAGGTAAATCACCGTATCCTCGCCGGTTATGACCGCAAAGCGGTCCTCTGCGTAATCCTTCGTAGCCGTTCCCCAGGAATTACCGCCCGGATCGGAACAGCCGTATCTTACGATAAAACCAACCTGCTCTATTCCAACGGGAACGTTGACAACAGCCTTAGCACCGTAGTCACAAGGGTGCAGAATGTAACCGCTGCCTTCTTTTCCGTCCCACCAGATCCAAACGTCGCTGTCCTCGATCACGCCGGGGTACGACCAATAGAACGTGAGCTGATTGAAGCCCTCTTCCTTTTCAAGGGTGTACTCTTCACCGTTTGAACCCGAAACCTCTGCTCCCTCTGAATCATCGGAACCTTGGGATGAGCTGTCGGAACCGTCCGAAGCTTCAACGGCGGAAGAATCCGACGCACCGTCATCTTCAGGCGATGAACACGCAGTAAAGCAAAGGCTCAAAATCATCAAAATGCTTAAAACGAACGATAAAGTGCGTTTTTTCATAATCAATAAGTCCTTTCTAAGCTTTTTTATCTTAACCATTATAACATCAAAACCAAAGTCCGTCAACTTTCAAATTTTACAAAAAAACGCCACTGAGCTTCCCGGCGGCGGCAAGATGATGACAAATTCGTCATCGTCTTGCCGGACTGCTGAGAAAGCGTGCAGACAAGACGAACCGAGGCGAGAGCCGTACTAAGCACTGCAAGCCAAGGTTCGTTTTGAACGAAAAAACAAGGTGAAATGCAGAAAAATCGGGGGTTCCCCGATTTTTCAACTTTAAATCAATAAATTTATTTTTCTTTTTCGTGCTCTGTGCCTTTGTCATCGGTCTGACCGCCACTAGAAAACTCAGTGGCGGCAGAATGTTATTTATCTTCAGCAGCCGGAAGCAACTGTTCCTCAAAACGTTCGATTTTTCTTACCGTAAATAAAGCAATTACCGAAAGAAAAATGTCGGTCAGTGAAAGGAAAACCAAAGAATAAACGGTTTTTAAAGAGTTCATTATCTCATCGGGCCCAATCGCTTCACTAACGAGGACCAAAACAATAAAAGCAACGCTGAAAGCGAATGTAAGTACCGAAGCAAGGAATCCGCCGACGAGAACGGTACTTAATGCCTTTTTATTTTTCTCCCCTGCCCCGAAAACACTGATAAGCCTGCCTTTGCGCCTGAGGTCTGCGGTTTCAAGGGCAAAAAGCGCAACTAAAATCAATGCAAAAAGGCAAAAAACAGAAAGTAACGAAAGACTCATTTTGTCTGTGAGGAATCCCATGGAAGTGTTTTGAGAGGTAATCACCGCAAACACAATAAAAACTACGGATAGAACGATGTTCACATGAGCAGAAATTTTAAGTGCATTCAATCTCATTCCGACTCCTATTCTGCGACAAAAATGATGTCGCTTACGTCACGCCCACCCTGTGTAGGACGGTTCGCAACCTCGTCACCGAAGGTCATCATCGAAGTTTTTCCGCCGTCAAGGTTGTAACCCGAAACACAACCGTGCTCCGCAAGAAGCTCGGAAAGCTGTTCAAGCGTCGCGCCGCGGGAATAACCCTCCTGCCTGCCGTCAACAACAACAAAGCAGTAATGCCCCGGCTCAAAGTAACCGATGGCAGTTCTGGGATTAATTCCGGAGATGTCACGGTTTCCGGTAAAGCTCTCAATGGCAGAGCCATCCTCGTTAAGCAAGGCGGGGCCGAAATTCCAAGCCTGGTAGGCGCCGTTGGCGCAAACCTCATCAATGTCAAACTCGCCTTCCAAGTAGGTTTTCATCACGCCGTCGGAAAAGATAACACAAACGTCATCGGTGGCTGTTTCACGGTAAACCGTGCCGTTTCTGATAACCACACCTCTTCGGTGAATCCCGTAGTAGTCACCGTTTATCGCAACTACTGCGCTGTTTTTGGTGGCCATTTTCAACGTTTCTTCGTTGATGCTCTGCCCATAGGTATCATAAGCGAAGGCGGTTTTCAAATTTGAAATGTGCCTTACGTAAACGTCCGCAAAGTAGTAGCACATATCGCCGTTGACATTGTTTTCAATCTTGTAGAGATTAACAATGACATTTTCACCGGCGTAGCTCTTGTAAGCGTCCTCGTCCACGGAAGCGTTTTCAAAAACGGAAGTGAAATCTCCCTTTTCTGCGCTCGCCTCCGACTGTTCTTCGGTTTCTTCGCTTTCAAGGCTCTCTGCATTCTCTGTGCTTTGTTCGCTTGCTTCAATTGTCTCGCTTACCGAGTCGGATTCCTCAAATCTCACGCTGTCTGACGGTTCGTCCGAGCTGTCCTCCCAACCCAAATCAACTTTTGAAAATTCTCTGTCGCTGTAATCAACCACCCTTACATGATGGAAATACGCGAAGGTACAAAGAGTAATTCCAATGGCAACGGCATCCAACAGTATTATCAGCCAAAGGGGAAAAAGCTTCTTTGTTTTTTTGTTTTTTTGTGATTTCTCCAAAAAAATTCATCTCCGTTTAATCTGTATTGCTTATAAGATTACAGTAAGTATAACATACAATTTTATAATTTAGCTTAAATTTCCATAAGAAAAATAAATTTTTTTATTTTTGCTTGAATTAAAGTAAAAAAGTGCTATAATTAGCTTGATAAAAAGCAACTTTCGGCATAATAAACAGCTTACAACGGCCAAATAGAGCGCCGAATACTGTGTGCTCTTTTCAGCGAGGTGTGACTCAAATGCAAAAAGCAACCATTGTAATCCCCGCCTATAAACCCATCGAAAAGCAACTTGTTCCCTTGACCGAGGCGTTGCTCAGGGAGTTCTCTGTGCTTTTGGTTGATGACGGCGGCGGTGAAGAATACGCCCCCGTGTTTGAAAAGCTCAAAAAGCTGGGGGCACGTGTTCTCGTACACGAGGTTAATAAGGGCAAGGGCGCCGCATTAAAAACAGCAATAAAATACCTAAAAGCCACAGGTGAAGAACACTTGGTTGTTACGGCAGACGCCGACGGTCAGCACACGGTAAAAGACATAAGAGCCGTTGCGGCAAAGCTGGCTAAAAACAAGGATAAGCTGGTTTTAGGTGTCAGGAGCTTTAAAAACATGCCTGCACGTTCCAAAATCGGGAACTCCGTTACCCGTTTCTTTTTCCGTGCGGTGACAGGACTTCAGATTTCGGACACCCAAACGGGTCTGAGAGGATTTTCCAGCCAGCTGTTTGATAAACTTGTTACAGCCAACGGCGACCGTTACGAGTACGAAATGAACGTGCTTCTTTCCTTGAAGGATTGGCGCATCGGGTTTACCGAAGTACCGATTGAAACGGTGTACATTGACGGTAATTCCTCCTCTCATTTTCATGCCCTGCGTGACAGCTTTACTGTAATAGGACAGGTTTTGAAGCATACGGCGGCATCATTTTTCTGCACAGCCCTTGATTATGTACTTTTCTTTATTTTTGAAAAGTATCTTACGCCCGAATGGGCTTATGTGTGTGCAAGAGGCATGAGCGCGGTTTTAAATTACCAGTTGAGTTGCCGTGTGGTGTTCAACAGTAAACCCTCTGTTATCACAGCCATTTCTTACGGGTTATTGGTCATCGCCTCCTTCTCCATCGGAGCGATCGGAGTCTGGTTCCTGTGCGAAATCGGAGTTCCAAGCCTCGTTGCTAAAATCCCCGTAGACTCTGTACTGTTTTTCGCGAATTACTTTGTTCAAAAGAACGTGGTTTTCAACAATTCGGGGAGCCACGAAGACGTGGAGGAATAGAATAGCAACTCTAACAAAACAGCTGTTTCATTTATCAAAAGGCTATTTAAGCCATAAACTAAGCCCTGCTTTCCGAAAAAAGCAGGGCTTTTGTTTTACGTATTCAAAAATTCAGTTGTTAGAGCACGAAAGCCAAAACCGTTTTACTACGCTCTGTTTTTGATGTCGTCAAGAATCTTTGCAGAGATTTCGTCATAAGTCTTAACGCCCATGTCGCCGTCCTTCCAGGAACGGATGCTGATGGTGCCGTTTTCAACTTCCTTATCACCGACAACGAACATGTAAGGCACCTTTTTAAGCTCGTGCTCGCGAATCTTGTAACCGATCTTTTCGTTTCTGTTATCAACCTCGGTTCTGACACCTGCAGCCTTAAGCTTTGCTTCGATGCCGGCAGCATACTCCTTAGCTCTGTCGGTAATGGGAAGAACCACAACCTGAACGGGGGCCAACCAAAGCGGGAATGCTCCTGCGTAATGCTCAATCAAAACGCCTATAAATCTCTCGATAGAACCGAGAACAACACGGTGGATCATAACAGGGCGGTGCTTTTCGCCGTCAGCACCGGTGTATTCAAGCTCAAACCTTTCGGGGAGCTGGAAGTCAAGCTGAATGGTACCGCACTGCCATGTACGTCCGAGGCAGTCTTCAAGATGGAAGTCGATCTTAGGACCGTAGAAAGCGCCGTCGCCTTCGTTTATCTTGTAATCTCTGCCAAGGTCTTCAAGTGCGCCCTTCAAAGCGTTTGTAGCCATTTCCCAATCAGCGTCATCACCCATGTGATCCTCGGGCATGGTAGAAAGCTCGATGGTGTACTTGAAACCAAAGAGGGAGTAAACCTCGTCAATAAGACTTACAACGCCCTTAATTTCGTCTCTGATCTGTTCCTTAGTCATAAAGATGTGAGCATCGTCCTGAGTAAAGCAACGAACTCTCATAAGACCGTGGAGCGCACCGCTGAGCTCGTGACGGTGAACGAGACCAAGCTCGCCCATGCGAAGGGGTAAATCACGGTAGGAATGCATCTCAGACTTGTAAACCAAGATTCCGCCGGGGCAGTTCATGGGCTTTATAGCGAAGTCGGTTTCGTCGATAACCGTGGTGTACATGTTGTTCTTGTAATGACCCCAGTGACCGGAACGTTCCCAGAGGTCACGGTTGAGCATCATGGGAGTAGAAATCTCTTTGTAGCCTGCCTTGGTGTGAATCTCACGCCAGTAGTCGATAAGGGTGTTCTTTACGATCATGCCCTTGGGAAGGAAGAAGGGGAAACCGGGACCCTCGTCCATCATCATAAACAAGCCAAGTTCTTTACCAAGCTTTCTGTGGTCACGCTTCTTAGCCTCTTCAACTGCTTCAAGATAAGCATTAAGCTCGTCCTTGGAAGCGAACGCCGTACCGTAGATACGCTGAAGCATCTTATTGTTGCTGTCGCCTCTCCAATAAGCTCCGGTGCTGGAAGTAAGCTTAAACGCCTTAACCTTCTTTGTGTAATTAACGTGAGGGCCTGCGCAAAGGTCAACAAACTCGCCCTGACGGTAGAACGAAAGTTCTGCATCCTCGGGCAAATCGTTTATCAATTCAATCTTATAAGGCTCGTCCTTCATAAGTTCAAGAGCGTCTTCGCGGGAAAGTACGCTTCTCTCAAGCTTAAGGTTCTCCTTAACTATCTTAGCCATTTCAGCTTCGAGCTTTTCGAGAACCTCGGGAGTGAAGGGAACCTCACAATCGATGTCGTAATAAAACCCGTTGTCAATAGCGGGACCGATAGCAAGCTTTGCCGAAGGGTAAAGCCTTTTAACCGCCTGTGCGAGAACGTGGGAAGCGGTATGTCTGAGAGCGTAAAGCTCGCTGTTCTTATAATCCTCCATTTTCAAAACACTTGCCTCTCCTCTGACTCACAGAGCAGAGCAAGCAACGCCTTTCTGTCCTTGCGGGCTGGATTTTAAAATAAAACTTCAAAAAACTATGTAAAACCTTTGTCTTGAATTAAAGATCGCATTAAGCGGTAATTACTTTTTAGCCTGTTCCTTCAAAAGATCTCTTATCTCTGCAAGAACTGCAGCATTTTTCTCCTCGATAGTAGGTTCAGCAGGAGCCGCTTCCTCTGCGGGAGCTTCTTCTTCCTTCTTCTTGAGTGCCTCAAGATTCTTTCTGAAATTCATAGCAGTCTTGATGACAACGAAAAGACACAAAGCGATGATAATAAAATCAATAATGTGCTGAATAAATGCGCCATACTTAACTGCAACCTCAGCCACCTCTGCAACTCCGTTAGCCTCGTCGGCGGGAACAGCCTCGGTGATAACCCATTTAAGGTCGGAAATGCTCTTTGTGCCGATTATCTTACCTACGATAGGCATAATGATGTCGGCAACGAGGGAGTTTACAATGTCCTTGAACGCACCGCCAACGATAACGCCGACAGCCATGTCAATGATGCTACCCTTGGAAATGAACTCCTTAAACTCTGTGAAGAAGCCCTTCTTGTTCTTATCCTTCGCCATAATTGTTATCCTTTCTTTTTACAAAAATCCTTTGAACCACTTCAAAGCTCAGTATAGCATTACCTTGCTTTTTTGTCAAGAAATTTTCACTGCCTGAGGCACGGCCCATTACAGCCGTTCCGCCCCTTTGAACCAAGCCGTACGGTCTTAGGTCAAAGGGAGTAAAGCTTTACGCCCCTTGACCTAAAAAGCTTTTACTTACTGACCGATTTCCGCCTTGATCTTTGCGAGGAGAGCGTCTGCGTCTGCGCCGTGTACCATGCAAGCCTGTTCGAGTGTTTCGCTTCTTGCAGAAGGACAGCCGAGGCAATGCATCCCGATTTCAAAGAAATACTTTGCGGTTTCGGGATAGCTCTCAAGAATCTGACCGATAAAACTGTTTTTCGTAACTTCCATTGTGTTTTTCTCCTTTATCGAATTATTTTTTAACAACTTAATCTTATTTTTAAGCAACTTAACCGTTTTAATTGATTATTATGCTTAATCGTTTTTCACCGTGTTTTCGGGGGAATAAGTGTACCTGTCCGTTTCGGAACGGGAAGTTTTTTTTGTGAGCTCTGTCACAATGAGTATTATTTGCAAAACCACAAATAAGGATACAGGGCACAGCAAGGCCGAAAGAACGAGTCTTCCGCTGATGGGAGCAAATCCAAACGCATTGCTGAACCTGGAAACGTATAAAAGCAACGCCGTTACCGCACAAACGCCGCCTACGGCTAAAAGAATAAAGCGGTTTTTGAGTGCTGAGGAATAAATAACACTGCGTTTTTCAACCCCTATGCAAAGGTAAGCGAGCAAAACCGCCGCCATGCAGATA
>JAFXKQ010000059.1 GCA_017531625.1 Clostridia bacterium
GAAAAATCGGGGCAATGCCCCGATTTTTCTGCCATTTACCTTATTTTTTCGTTCAAAACGAACCTCGGCTCACAGTAACTTGGTACAGTTCTCGCCTCGGTTCGTCTTGTCTGTACTCTTTCTCAGCAATCTGCCAAGTTGATGACAAGGTTTGTCATCAACTTGACGGCTACGCAGTCCGAGAGGACTGTCCGTAGCCGTTCTTTATTTCGTTTCTTTATTTCGTTTTACTTTGTCACATTTCGGAGGCAAAACCGCAGCGGCGGCAAAGCTCCTCGCAGACACGGCGCCTTTGGAAAGACTCCTTTAACGCCACCGCACGGGGCGAAGAAAGAATCTCGTCAAGCTCCGATTCAAAAATGTTCCCAAGTTTTATGGAACCCTCAGCGTCAAGACAGCAAGGAACCACAGTGCCGTCACTAAGCACGCCGACCTGTTCTCTCAATCCGTAGCAGGAATGGTTCTCTCCAACGTAATCCGCTTCAAGGTCAGGCCAATCAAACTTTCTGCCCCACTCAAGATAAATGCGTTCCGCCACTCTGAAGCCCGAGTAAATCTCTTTCCAATCCCCTTCAAAAAAGCCGTGCATCTTATCAAGGATCGCACCGTTGAGCTTGGTGTCTTCCCCACCGAGGTTCCAAAGTCGCATTACGGCGATTATTCCTTTGTCTGCCGCAGCCTTACAGAAGCCGAAACAATGAGAAAGGTACTCATCCAATCCAATCCCCAAGGAATTCACCTCGTAGCAATGAAGTGAAATGCTCACCTTATGCAAAGCCTTCGCCTGCAAAAGCCCCTCGCCGCGCTTTTGGAGCAAGGTTCCGTTGGTGGTCAGGATAACTCTGAACCCAAGTTCTCCCGCAATCTCCAGAAAACGGCCAAGCTGAGGATGAAGCAAAGGTTCACCCATCAGATGAAAGTACAGGTAATCGGAAAAGCCCCTTAAACGCTTTGCCGCAAGAACAAACTCTTCCTCCGTAAGTTGTTTTATTTTTCTGTTAGTTCCGTGGCAAAAACTGCAAGATAAATTGCAGGCGTTTGTAATCTCAAGGTAAGCTTTTCTACCCATACAACCCCACCTTTCTCTCTATAAAAGCCTTTACCGAGCTATTGTACCACAATGTCCTAAAAAAGTAAATCCCGCAAATTAAAAACAGGCCGTCGCCATTGTTGAAATCTGAATTACAATGTGTTATAATCAGCCAACGGCTTTAAATTTTAAGGCATTCGAGACTCACAAATTTTGAATTCCTTTACAAAAATCTCATTTCAAAAGGCGGTGTTTGATTTTGAAAAGAAAGCTTTTTGCACTTCTCTTGACGGTTTTAACGGTCTTTTCCGCAGTTTTGTCCTCCTGCCAAGAAGAAAAAACTGTTGGTACGGATTACTCATTAACGGAGAATTGGGCGTTTCTCGAAAACACGGAAAGCGAAAAGGAGGCAGACGTTTTCTTTATCAGCCCGACTTCTTACGTAGGTGATGATTCCTCTTTCAACATGCCTCTGAGCGACAGCGATGAGAAAGCAAAATTTGTCTCCGCCATCAACATGGAAAAAGGGATTTACGACGGAAACTGCCGTTTCTTTGCACCCTTTTACAGACAGGCAAGTCTCAGCGCTTACGAGCTTAAAGAAAATAAGTTTGAAGGCTGCATTGAATTGGCTTACCAGGATGTTAAAGCGGCATTTTTGTATTACATACAAAACTACAACAACGGCCGTCCCATCGTTCTGGCAGGTTTTTCGCAGGGCGCAGACCTCTGCATCCGTCTGCTGAAAGACTGCTTCAGAGATTTGGGCATAAACGAGCTGTTGGTTGCTTGCTACGCCCTTGGATGGAGAATCACGGAAACCGAGCTTGAGGAGTACCCTCATTTGGAAATGGCTCTGTCGGAAACGGATACGGGCGTCATAATTTCATTTAACTGCGAGGCGGAAAGCGTTACGGAATCCATCATCATTCCCGCAGGCACAAGAACCTACACCATAAACCCCTTGAATTGGAGAGTCGACGGCACTCCCGCCGACAAATCCCTCAACAAGGGGGCTTGTTTTACCGATTCCGACGGAGAAATCAAGTCGGAAATTACGAACCTTACGGGTGCCTACATTGACATGGAAAGAGGGGCGTTAAAGATTACCGACATCAATTCCGAGGATTACCCGTCGGTGCTTGAACTCTTTGACGAGGGAGTTTTCCATTTGTACGACTACCAATTCTTTTACCGCAACTTACAGGAAAACGTGCTCAAAAGAATTGACGCTTACCTCGGCAAACAACCGTAAAGACAAACGCCTTAGAGTTCAAAGAACTGCAATTCCCCCTCTCTGCCCTTTTTTGTTCAAAGTGAAAAAAGCTGTTGCGTTCAGGCGTAAATTGTAGTAAAATGCTCTTAACATTCGAGATGTAAATACAGTTACTTGATTTAGACTGTAAGATAAATTGTCATTCAAGTTTTATTTGATTCTTGTTTTATTTGATTCTTGTTTTGAGTTTTAATTGGTTTAAGGAGTGTATGCTTTGAAAATCATTGTAATAGGTTGTGGCAGTACCGGAAAAAGCTTAATTGAAAACCTCGTTAACGAAGGGCACGACGTAGCTCTCATAGACAAAGACCCCGTTTTTCTTGACGAAGCGGCAAACGCTTTTGACGTTTTGGGCGTGTGCGGAATCGGCACGGATTGCGAGGTGCTTGACGAAGCGGGAGTTTCTCACGCAGACTTGGTTATCAGTGTTACGGGCTCTGACGAGCTTAACATGCTGGCGTGCTACATTGCAAAGACCTTGGGGGCTAAGAATACGGTTGCCCGCATCCGTGACCGCGAGTACAACGACAAGAGCCTCGGCTTTGTACAGCAACAGCTCCAGCTCTCCATGGCGATCAATCCCGAACTTTCTGCCGCTTACAGCATAAGCAAAATACTTAAATTCCCCAGCGCAGTAAACGTTGATACCTTTACCTCACACAAGTTTGAAATCGTTGAAATCATTCTTAAAGAAGGTTCCCCTTTGATCGGAACCATGATTCTTGATTTAAGAAAGCACAGCACAGCAAACTTCCTCATCTGTGCGGTAATGCGTAATGACAGCGTTATCATCCCTGACGGACGCTTTGTTTTCGAAGACGGCGACAGAATTGCCGTCATCGCCTCTCCGGCTGAGCTTAACAAGATTTCACGTGTTCTCGGTCTTCTCCACCGCAGAACCAAGGACGTTATGATCCTCGGCGCAGGGAGAATCGCTTACTACCTCTCCCGTATGCTTCTCGCCTCCGGAAGCAAGGTAACGGTTGTGGACAAAAACCAGGTACGTTGCTCTTCCTTTTCCGAGAACGTTCAGGGTGCCACCGTCATTTGCGGCGACGGCGCAAACCAGGACATGCTGTTGGAAGAAGGCTTGGAACAAACCGACGCTTTTGTTTCCCTCACAGGTCATGATGAAAACAACATTCTGATTTCTTACTTTGCTTCTTCTCAGGGCGTTCCGAAGGTTGTGTCAAAGGTGAACCGTCCCGAGTTTTTGCCCATCGCTTCCAAGCTCGGAATTGATACCGTTATTTCACCGATTCAGATAATTACCGACGAGATAGTGCGTTATGTCAGAGCTTTGCAGAATTCTTTGGGCAGTAACGTAGAAAAGCTTTACAAAATCATGGACGGAATGGCGGAAGCCCTTGAGTTTAACGTCAGCACCGATTTTAAATGGCTTAATACTCCTCTTAAAGACATCCGTTTCAAGTCCAACATCCTCATTGCGGGCATCATTCGTAATCAGAAGGTCATCGTTCCCAACGGCGAGGACGTAATAACCTCAGGAGATAAGGTTATCGTCATCGCTGCAGGTCACAGACTTTTGGACCTTTCCGACATCATTGCATAAGCCGAGGTGTAAGTTATGAATCGCAGAATGATTTTTTACACCGTGGGGCGAATAGCCATTGTAGAAGCGGCTCTCATGTTGCTTCCCGCTGTTGTGTCATTGATTTATTTGGAAAAGTCGGGGTTTTCTTTCCTGATTACTGCCGCCATCGCTCTCGTTCTCGGCTTCCTGCTGACGAGATTTAAACCGAAGGACACCTCGATTTACGCAAAGGAAAGCTTCTCAATCGTTGCTTACGCCTGGCTTCTTATGTCCTTGCTCGGTGCGCTTCCCTTCGTGATCAGCGGATTTGTCCCCTCGTACATAGACGCCTTTTTTGAAACGGTAAGCGGATTTACCACCACGGGTGCGTCCATCCTTACGGACGTGGAAGCCCTTGATAAAGGTCTCCTCTTCTGGCGTAGCTTCACCCACTGGATCGGAGGAATGGGAGTTCTTGTCCTCGTGACCGCCGTGGTTTCAAACATTGGGGATCGCTCCATCAACATTTTGAAAGCCGAAATGCCCGGTCCCACGGTGGGTAAGCTTTTGCCCCGTTCAAGAGACACGGCAAAGGTGCTTTACATTATTTACATCGCGCTTACTTTTATCCAGATTATTCTTCTGCGAGTGGGAGGAATGCCTCTTTACGACAGCATTGTTCACACCTTCGGCACTGCCGGTACCGGCGGTTTCGGCATAAAAAACAACAGCATCGCCTCTTACTCACCCTATCTGCAATGGGTCATCACCGTGTTTATGCTGCTTTTCTCCATTAACTTTAATCTTTACTACTTGCTTCTCATCCGCAAATTCAAAACCGTTTTCAAAAGCGATGAGTTAAGATTCTTCTTAGTTATGGTGCTTTGCTGCATTGCAATCGTTACGGTAAACATTGCACCGCTCTATCCTTCGGCCTCTGAGGCACTCAGACATTCAGCGTTTCAGGTTTCGTCCATTGTGTCGACCACAGGCTACGCCACAACGGACTTTGACCTCTGGCCCGGGCTTTCCAAGTCGATCCTTATGCTTCTTATGGTTGTGGGTGCTTGTGCCGGTTCCACAGGCGGCGGTCTAAAAGCCGCAAGAGTCGTCATTCTCCTTAAATCTGTAGGCAGAGAACTGCAGAAGCTACTACATCCGCGTTCAGTGAAAACCGTTTCTACGGAGGGGAAAAAGCTTGACGACACCACGCTCAACGGAGTGAACTCCTACTTTTCCATCTACATCATCTGCATCGTGGTGATCTACATCCTGCTTTCCTTTGAGCCCTTTGACATGGAAACAAATTTCAGTGCAACTTTGGCGTGCTTCAACAACATAGGTCCGGGTTTGGGCAAGGTCGGTCCTACAACCAATTACGCAGCTTATTCGGGATTTTCCAAGATCCTGCTGTCCTTCGCAATGCTTTTGGGCAGATTGGAGATTTTCCCCTTGTTGCTCGGACTCAATCCCTTCATCTGGAAGAGCAAGCGGAACAAGGCCTTCAAAATTAACAAAACAAACAAATAACCCGAAATCAAAAACGGGCTGTCGTAGGATTTGTTTCCTATGACAGCCCGTTTTGAATTGCTGTAGTTTAATCTTTTTATTTTTTACACGAGGCAATGCGACGCGCCACGTAAACTCCGCTTGCAGAGGCGTGGGAAAGCGAATGCGTGATGCCGCTGCAATCGCCGATGGCATAAAGCCCCTTACAGC
>JAFXKQ010000060.1 GCA_017531625.1 Clostridia bacterium
CGGATTTCAGAGGCGCAATAGAGAACCAGATTTTTTCCTACGATTTTGACTGAAGCGCCTAACAATGCCCGAAGAACCGTCTGCAATCTTTCTTTGATGTTTTTTAGGGCTGACATTTTCACGTCAGCCCCCGATTATGTCTTATTTACTTAAATCTTACTAATTTACTCAATTACCTAATCCCTTATTTGCTTTTTCTCTTTTTTGCAATGTCAAGGATTCTCACGATTGCGGGACTCAATACGATGTTGGTTATCAATTCAAACACGAAATTCAAGCCAACGAAGAACACGATAAGGTAGCCCGCCACCGAAATTCCTTCAGCCGCCGCGCCGCTGCTGACCGTATCCATGAAGAACACGAGAGAACCGAGCAGGAAAATCCCCGTATTCACCACAGGGCAGACAATCGCACTGACGAAAACCGCAAGGTAGCGATTGAATTTTTCAAGCCATCTGTAAACGAGTCCGGCACAAAGGCCCGAAAGAACGCCCTTTACCATTACGGTAACGATGGTACCGGGCACACTCAGCCCAAGCCAAAAAGCCGAATCGGGAGTTACAAAGAAGATGACCCCTGCCACTCCGCCAAGCCACGCCCCTGCGAGGGGACCGCACAGAGTCGCACCGATTACTACGGGAATCAGGGTCAGCGAAATCGATGCAAGACTGCCGATTTTAATGAACCCGCCGTAATAAGCGAGTACCGCCACGATTGCCGTAAGCAACGAAAGCAGCACAAGCTGTTTTGTTTGCACGCCCCGTTTGTTTGTGTTTTTCATAAATTTTCCTCCTTGCTGCCGTCCGCTTTCTGCGGTACAGCGCATAAAAATTTATACTACATCTCTTTAACAGAGAGCAATACACGAAATGCTTTAAGCGTTTTTGTTATAAATTATGTTAAGCCCTTTCAGAATAAGGTATTCATCAATTTTGATTTGGTGCTTACAGTGCGGAATAATCAAATGAGCAACTCCGCCCGTTGCGTAAACGGGAAGCTCTGCTCCGACCTCTTGGTTTATGCGGTCAATCATGCCGTCAATCATTGCCGCATTCCCGAAGATGACTCCTGAGCGTATGCTGTCCACCGTGTTTTTCCCCACGATGAACCTCGGCGCTTCAAGTTCTACCTTGGGCAGTTGCGCCGTGTCCTCCGCCAGAGAGTTAAGCCCCATCTCAACGCCGGGAATGATGGAAACGCCCACAAATGCGCCCTTGTCATTGACCACCGTCATTTTAGTTGCGGTCCCCATGTCAACGATTAGGGAAGGACTTCCGTAAATGCCGTGAGCCGCAACGCAGGCACAGATAAGGTCTGCTCCCACGGAAGACGGCATGTCACAATGAATGTTGATGCCCGTCTTGGTGCCGGGGCCCACAATCAAGGGTTCGATTCCCCATAAAATCCTCACGGCTTTTTTCATAACCGAATTCAAAGGCGGAACGACAGAGGAAATGATTGCACCTTTGATGCTCCGCTTACCGACGTTGTTAACAGCGAGAACCCCAAGGATTTTGGCGGCGTACTCATCTGCGGTCTTTTTAATTTCGGTTGAAATGCGCACCACAAAAGAAAGCTCATCGCCCTCAAATCCGCCCAATGCAATGTTTGAATTCCCAATGTCAATCGTCAGTACCACTGCTCTCACCCTTTTCAGCCGATTTTGTACTGACATTGTACCACGTTTTCACAAACTTTTCAAGTCTTTTACGATTTCTTTATTCTGCACCCGCAAAACCAAAGGAGCACGGCATTTTTGCAAACCGTGCCCCTTTTTCCGTTTTCAACAGTTTTAACCGTTTCAACCGTCCTTCTTTTCAAACCCTCCGCACCTGAGGTTTACCCTCTCCTGAAGTACCCCCTCGGATAACCGCAAAGGGGACACACCGCAGGAGCGTTCTCGCTTATCCCAACGTAACCGCAGTTACCGCATCTCCATTCCACCGCCTCGGAATCACGGTAAAAGCTTCCGTTCCTTCTGGAACCGAGTATCTCTTTAAGCTCTGCCTCGTGGCGTTTCTCAACGTTCGCCGTGTTGAGAAAACGCTCCGTCAGTTCCTCGTACCCCTCGTGGTCGGCGGTGGAGGCGTAAGGCATATAATGCATCATCCAATCGTGTTTTTCCTCCGCTATGGAAGCGTTAAGGTTTTCCTCCGTGCCCCCTACTCCTCCCATTTCACGAAGCCACATTTCAGCATGGGCAAGCTCCTCGGAAGCAAGGCGGTCATAAACGTTTGCAAGATGTTCTTCACCGTTACGGCGAGCCTCCTCGCCAAAAAGCATATACCTGGCATGCCCCGCCGCCTCGTCACCGAAAGCCTTTTTTATATTTTCAGCACTTTGGCTGTTCTTGTCGTACCTCATCAAAGCTAAGTGTCCACCTTTCTTTACAAAGCATCAAGTATCCCCCCAAAAAAGCTCTGAGGAGGCTGAACCCCAATCCTTTGCCGTTTTCACCGCACAAAAAAAGCACGGCTAATACATTTTATGCCGTGCTTTTGC
>JAFXKQ010000061.1 GCA_017531625.1 Clostridia bacterium
AATGCTCTCCTCGTAAACCGACTCGTCGAGCTCGCTCAAAGCGTTACTTATGTTTTCAGCAGAAAAGCCTTTCATAAAAAGCTCGCTCCTGATCTTAGCTTTTCCGTAAAGCTTAGAACGCTGGTAAGCTTCCGCCATACGAATGCTCAAAGCCTCATCATCAATGTATCTCTTAGCTATCATAAGCTCAACGACGGCAGAAACCACGTCAGGCTCAAAACTTTTTTCAAGCTTGGTCCTAAGCTTTCTCTCCGACATATCACCGTACGAAAGAAAGACAAAAGCCTTTTTTATTCCGCTGAGCTTACTGTCTGCGAACCCGAGAAACCCAAGTTTTTCTCCGTCCAACTCGTCACCCACGGCAATCGAACTTTTTAAAAGATCGCTCATGGTTATGTGGTAGGTGTCACTCTCAACCTCCATGAACGCTTCTCCCTTGTTTTCGTCCCGGACAATGTCCTTAACCAACGGCATTTTCTATTCTCCAAAGCTATCGAAGTCATCGTCGTTTCCGAGATCGACTCCGCCGTTATTGCATTTAATTCTGATCTTGTTCTCAATCTCTGCGGCAAGCTCTTTATTCTCGCATAGCATATCTCTGACCTTATCTTTGCCTTGACCGAGCTTCTCACCGTTGTAGGAGAGCCAAGAACCGCTCTTATCGATAATACCGAGATTGATGCCGAGCTCAATGAGCTCACTCTCTTTGGAAATGCCCTTGCCGTACAGAATGTCAAACTCTGCCGTCTTGAAGGGCGGTGCAACTTTATTCTTAACAACCTTACATTTAGTATGGTTACCCACCACTTCGGTGCCTACCTTTAACTGTTCCCCTCTTCTTATGTCTATGCGGACAGAAGAATAGAATTTAAGCGCCGTACCGCCCGTAGTAGTTTCGGGCGAGCCGTAGAACACGCCGATTTTAAGTCTGAGCTGATTAATAAAAATGACGATGCAGTTGGACTTTGCAACTGCGCCGGAAAGCTTTCTCAAGGCCTGAGACATAAGACGTGCCTGCACACCGACGTTTGCAGAGCCCATATCGTTATCGACCTCGCTCCTGGGAACAAGAGCGGCAACAGAGTCAACAACCACTATCTCAACTGCGCCGGAACGAATCAAAGCTTCCGCTATTTCGAGAGCCTGTTCACCGTCATCAGGCTGGGAAATCAAAAGATTATCTATGTCAACCCCCAAAGCCTTTGCATAAACAGGATCCAGCGCATGCTCCGCATCTATAAACGCTGCTTCGCCGCCGGCTTTCTGCACCTCTGCAATAGAATGAAGGGCAACCGTTGTCTTACCGGAAGATTCAGGCCCAAAGATCTCAATTATTCTTCCTTTGGGCAGACCGCCTATACCAAGGGCGAGGTCAAGGGAAAGAGAGCCTGTGGATACACCCACTACTCCCATACGTGTATTCTGACCGAGGCGCATAATAGAACCCTTGCCGCATTTCTTCTCAATCTGCGAGAGGGCAAGCTCTAAAGCCTCCTTTTTCTTATCTATTTCATTTCTCTTATCGTCAGCCATTTTTCATCCTCCGTCATCATCTGATTTTGTAATTCTGCACAACATATTGTATGGCATAGTATCCTATATTCCTTATATAAAGTAGCATACAAACGCTGTTTTGTCAAGATGTATATCGCAACTTATGCAAAAACGCAAAAGAATTCCTTTTATTTCCCCTTTTCTGTCCTATCAGGTTTCGCGCCCGACACAACGCTCGGGTTTTATCAAAATTGATTTCAGAAAGTTTGAAATAAAAGAAATAAAAATAACAATAAAAAGTTTGCTTAGTTTGTTTAATAATACTATTTACTTTTTTTGGTTTTTGTAGTAAAATAAGGCGAAATTTGTTTGAAAGGCGGTATTTTTAGATGGACGAATCAGTTAGCCACGGCAAGCTTGGCATCATTGTTATGGACAACTGCAAGGAATTAGGCAAACGCATCGAGGAGCACATTCTTGCTATGAGAGGCGAGTCTAAAGGAAACGAAAGCTACATTCTCCCCATAAATCAAGTTCGTTTTTCAAACGGTGAGGGCAAGGTCAGCTTAGCCAACTCCGTTAGAGGTAAAGATATTTTTATCGTAAGCGATGTAGGCAACTACAGCTGTACCTACCGTATGTTCGGTCAGGATACGATGATCGGTCCCGACGAACATTTTCAGGACATCAAACGAGTACTCAGCGCTATCGGCGGTAAAGCTAACAGAATTACCGTGGTTATGCCCCTCTTATACGCTTCCAGACAGCACAGACGCAAGGGACGTGAATCCCTCGACTGCGCAATGGCTCTTAAAGAATTGGAAAACCTCGGCGTTGACGCAATCATCACATTCGACGTTCATGACCCTAACATACACAACGCTATTCCCAACTGTTCTTTCGAGAACATTCTTCCTACTTACTCGATTCTTAAGAGCTTTATGAACACCGAAGGTCCCGAAACCAGAGAGAAGCTTACCGTCATCAGCCCTGATACAGGCGCTATGGACAGAGCTATTTTCTACGCAAGCGTTCTCGGAGTTGACGTTGGTATGTTTTACAAGAGACGTGACCATACAAGAATCGTAAACGGAAAGAACCCCATTGTTGAACACAAGTACATCGGCGGTTCCCTTAAGGATTACAACGTACTCATTGTTGATGACATGATAGCGTTCGGTGAATCTGTTGTTGACATTATCTCCAAGATTCAGCGTTACAAGGTTAAACACACTTACGTTGCCACTACCTTCGCATTCTTTACCGAAGGCGTTGCAAAGTTTGACAAGCTTTACAAAGAAGGCAAGCTTACCAAGCTTTACTCTACCAACCTTTCTTACATTCCCGAAGAAATCAAGAGCAGACCCTGGTTTGTTGAAGTTGACCTTTCAAAATTCATCGCAAAGGTCATCAACACCCTTAGCCACGACGAGAGCATTTCCCCGCTTCTTGATGCTACCGCAAGATTCAAGAGACTTTTGAAGGCGCAAGAGAAAGAAAAGGAAAAGGCTGCCCAAAAGGATACCGAATAATTGCACAATTTGCTTTTCAGACACGCCCGACGGAATCTACGGCTTCCGTCGGGTTTTTAACTGTCCGTTTTTACTCAAGTACCTAAAGCTTTTGTATTCTTTTGGAAAAAAACAAAGAAAAGCCTTGACAAAACCCTTTAAATGGGGTATAATCCGTAGTTAAGTAGGAAAACAATTCTGTTTTCTCCTTATTCTGCGCCTTGGCGCAGGGTCATAGTCCAAAAGGAGGTGCAATTTTGATGGAACAAAAACGTGTTAAGTACGAATCTATCTTTGTTGTTAACACAGCATTAGGCGAAGAAGCTATTCAGGCAATCGTTGAAAAGTTTACTTCCCTCATCGCTGCTAACGGCGAGATTGAGTCCGTCAACGAATGGGGCAACAGAAAGCTTGCTTATCCCATCGATGATTTGACAGACGGTTACTACGTACTCGTGAAGTTTGAGTCTGCTCCCGATTTCCCCGCAGAGCTTGACAGAATCTTCAACATCACCGACGGTTTGCTTCGTTCTCTCATCGTAGCCAGAGAAGAAGAGTAAACACAGGGTTACGTTGCCGCACAACGAATTTTTCGTAAAGTTTTATCTTTAACTTGTAGATGACACGCTTTCAGCGTCATTCGCACAACGCATAATCGGAGGGTTATAATGGCGAGCTTTAACAAAGTTATATTGATAGGAAATTTGGTGGCTGACCCCGAATTGAAGCAAACTTCAACGGGTGTGGCTGTTACCACCTTCAGAATTGCGGTTGGAAGACGTTTTGTAAGAGCCAGTGAGCCTCAGCAGGCTGACTTTATCGACATCGTTGCTTGGCGTCAGAATGCCGAATTTGTTACCCGCTATTTCAGCAAAGGTAAGCCTATTCTCGTATGCGGTTCTCTTCAAACTCGCACTTGGGTTGACAACAACAATTCAAAGCGTTACGCATACGAAGTTGTGGCAGACGAAGTTAACTTTGTTGAAAGAAGAAGTGACAGCGGCACGGGTGCTGCTCCTCGTGATGCTTATTCACAGCCTTACGTTCAGGAGATGCCCAGTTACAGCTCCCCTCGTGTTGACAGCTCTTTTGAAGAGCTCTCTGCCGACGACGAGCTTCCGTTCTAAAGCTTTTTTACAAAGCTTCTAAAATTGCAGAAGGAGGTTTTATACTGTTATGGATAGAGATGTTAGAGAACAGAGAGATGGTCAGAAGCCTTTCAGACCCAAGAAAAAGAAGAAGGTTTGTTTGTTCTGCGCTGACAAGATCGCTCACATTGACTATAAAGACACATTAAGACTCAGAAAGTGCCTTTCTGAGCGCTCTAAGATTCTTCCCCGCCGTGTTACCGGCACTTGCGCTAAGCATCAGAGACAGCTTACTGTTGCTGTTAAGCGTGCAAGACACATTGCAATTCTCCCCTACGTGTCCGATTAGTTAACATATTGCCGTCATCTTCGGGTGACGGCATTTTTTTAAATTTCATTTTAAACTCCGGCTAGGATAAGTTCAATAATGACAGAAACAAATTTTCATAACAAAATTAAAGAAATACTTAACCAAGAAGGCATTGAAAATTTTGCCTCGATTCCTTTTGAAAAAGTTAAAGTTATAAACGAAAGACTGCTTCCGAGGGATTTTTCGCCAAAAAGCGTTTTGCTGATTGCCGTTCCTTACAGAGCGCCCACAAAGAACACAGACGGCTTGAATGTCGGCATTTTCGCAAGGTGTAAGGACTACCATCTCTTCTTTAAAGAGCTGTACGAAAGAATTCTGCCGAAGATTGCGTTTGTCCACGGCGGAAAGTCATTAGGGTTTGCTGACACCTCACCCATCGATGAAAAAGATGCCGCCTTAAAAGCGGGTTTAGGTTTTAGAGGCAGGAACGGCTTAGTTACCAATTCACGCCTGGGCAGCTACATTTTTATTGGCAGCATCCTCTTTGAGCAAGCGCTCCCGATTGACGCTGTTGCGCCAATCGACGGTGTAAAAGCACCTTATTTCTCTACCCTTTGCGACTCCTGTTTGAAATGCGTAAAATGTTGCCCCACGGGAGCATTGGGCACTTTGGATTCAAACGGGATTTTTGAACGCACTAAATGCCTTTCCCACATTTCTCAGAAAAAGAAAAAGTCCGATGATGAACAAAAAGAGCTCGCAGAAACAAAAACCCTTTGGGGCTGCGACATCTGCCAGAGTGTCTGCCCGTTTAATTCTCTTCCGGTTGAAACGATACCCTCTTTTTTTGAAAACGGTTACATCTCAAACTTTTCTTTTGAGCTCTTAGACAAAATGCCTGAAGATGAGTTTAAAACCTACGCTTTTTCTTACAGAGATAAGAAAGTTATAGTTGAAAACTTCTTGACTACATCAAGTGACTGTGATATAATTGTATAAACTGTATTAGTATGGGAATTTAGTTTTTATATGAGGAGGTTCAGCTTAATGGCTACTAACGAAGAACTCCAATTAATAACGGAACGAATCAAGTATTTACGTGATATATTGGACCTTTCCCAGACAGAAATGGCTGAAAAGGCAGGGCTTTCCCTTTCTGATTATCAAAACTATGAAAGTGGCAAATGTGAGCTTCCTATAAGTGCTATTTACGCTATTGCTGCTGCAATGAACGTAGATGCAACTGAGCTTTTGACAGGCGAAGCACCCCGTATGAAAGATTACACGGTTACCCGCAAAGGGCAAGGCATAGACGTTGAAAGATACGAAGGCTACGCTTTTGAAGCTTTGGCACATAACTTTGTGGGCAGAGATAAAGAGCCCATGCTCGTTACTCTCGCTCCCTCGGACGAAAAGGCAAAGCTCGTTACTCACGGTGGACAGGAGTTCAATTACGTGCTTGAAGGCAAGGTAGGAGTTGTCATTGGTTCTAAGACGCTTATTCTCGAAGCAGGTGACAGCATTTACTTTGACCCAAGGATTCCCCACGGTCAGTTTGCCATTGATGCAGAAGCTAAATTCCTCACCATCATCGACAAGTAATGGCGGACAACAGCAATTTTAACAAAAAGCACTCCTTGGGACAAAACTTTCTTACCTCTGACCGCATCCCGACACGAATCGCAGATGAATGCGGTGCAGATAAAGAAAGCGGAGTTATTGAAATCGGACCCGGACTCGGAATTCTTACGAAACAACTTTCAAGGGTTGCTGCAAAAGTCGTAGCAATTGAAATTGACAGTGAGCTGATTCCGATTTTGGCCGAACGTTTTAACGAGGTAACAAACGTAAGTTTCATCAACGCTGACGTTTTAAAGTGCAACTTAAAAGAAATAATCAAAGATAATTTTTACGGGATGAAGGTGCACGTTTGCGCCAATCTTCCCTACTACATTACAACGCCCATCATTATGATGCTTTTAGAAGGCGATTACGGTTTCGACACCATTACTGTAATGGTTCAGAAAGAAGTTGCGGACAGGCTGTGTTCCAAGTGCGGCGATAAAAATTACGGAGCGGTTACCGCCTCGGTAAACTATTACGCAAGCGTCAAAAAACTCTTTAATGTTTCAGCCGCCAATTTTTCCCCAAAGCCCAAGGTCGACTCCGCAGTAATAAGGCTTGACGTTTACAAGGACAAACCTATTAAACCCGATAACGAGGATGTTTTCTTCAAAGTTTTGAAGGGCGCTTTTGAAAATCGGAGAAAAACTTTAGTAAATTCCCTTCTTAGCGTTTTCGGAACCGACATTTCGAAAGAAGAAATCACAGAAATCGTTTCCCTCACAGGAAATCCCCTTGTAAGAGGAGAAGCTTTGGATTTAAATCAACTTTGCTTTATTTCAAATGAGATAAATAAAAAAATTTATAAATTGGAGGAACCAAGATGACCAAGAACAAGAAACTCAATGCCTGGATCCAAGAGATGGCTGAGCTCACTCAACCCGATAAGATCGTCCTTATCGACGGTAGTGATGAACAGATCGAAGCTCTCAGAGCTGAAGCTTGCGCTACAGGCGAAATGTTCAAACTCAACCAGGAAAAGCTTCCCGGTTGCTATCTCCACAGAACCGCTGTAAACGACGTTGCAAGAGTTGAAGACAGAACCTTCATCTGCACCAGCAAAGAAGAAGACGCAGGCCCCAACAACCATTGGATGGCTCCCGCTGACTGCTATGCTAAACTCGGCAAACTTTATAAGAACTGTAACCGCGGTAAGACAATGTACGTAATCCCCTACTCCATGGGCGTTGTTGGCAGCGAATTTGCTAAGAACGGTATCGAACTTACCGACTCCATCTACGTTGTACTCAACATGATCATCATGACACGTGTTGGTACAGCTGTTCTTGACGCAATGGGCGAAGACGGTGACTTTATCAAGGGTCTCCACTCCCGTGCAAACATGGACGAAAACGAAAAGTACATCTGCCACTTCCCTGAAGATAACACCATTTGGTCTATCAACTCCGGTTACGGCGGAAACGTACTCCTCGGCAAGAAGTGCTTCGCACTCAGAATCGCTTCCTACCTCGGCAAGAACGAAGGTTGGATGGCTGAACATATGCTTATCCTCGGCATTGAAACTCCCGAAGGAGAAGTTAAGTATGTTGCTGCCGCTTTCCCCTCTGCTTGCGGTAAGACCAACCTCGCTATGCTTATTCCGCCCGAACTTTACAGAAACCGCGGTTATAAGGTATGGTGCGTAGGCGACGACATTGCTTGGATCCGCATCGGTGCTGACGGCAGACTTTGGGCTGCTAACCCCGAAAACGGCTTCTTTGGCGTTGCTCCCGGTACAAACGTTAAGTCCAACCCCAACGCTCTCGCTTCCACAATGCAGGGCACAATCTTCACCAACGTTGTTCACAATCTTGATGATGACACAGTTTGGTGGGAAGGTCTTGACAAGAATCCTCCTAAGAACGCTCTTAACTGGAAGGGCGAAAAGTGGGATTGCACCGACGGTTCCAAGGGTGCTCATCCCAACAGCCGTTTCACCGCTCCCGCTAAGAACTGCCCCTGCATTTCTAAGGAATTCGACAATCCCGCAGGCGTTCCCCTTAGCGCAATCATCTTCGGCGGCAGACGTGCTAAGACTGCTCCCCTCGTATACCAGTCCTTCGATTGGACACACGGTACCTTCGTTGGTTCTATCATGGCTTCTGAAACCACAGCTGCTGCTGCAGGTGCTGTTGGCGTAGTTAGACGCGATCCTTTCGCAATGCTTCCCTTCTGCGGTTACAACATGGGTGACTACTTCCAGCATTGGCTTGACATGGGCAAGAAGATTACCAACGCTCCTAAGATTTTCAACGTTAACTGGTTCAGACTTACCGATGACGGCAAGTTCATGTGGCCCGGTTTCGGCGATAACTTCCGCGTTCTCGACTGGATCCTCAAGAGATGCGACGGCAAGGTTGACGCTGTTGAAACTGAAATCGGTTACATTCCTAAGGCTGAAGACATTGATCTCGAAGGTCTTGATTACGAAATCTGTGAAGGCAGAAAGTTCAACATCGATGAGCTCAGAAGCATTCTCACAGTTGAGAAAGATTACTGGCTCAAGGACTTCGAAAATGTTAAAGAGTTTTACGCTAAGTTCGGCGACAAGATTCCTGCAGAGCTCAACAAGTGCCTCGAAGATTCTATCGCAAGACTTTCCAAGTAATTCCATAAATGACAGAACAGGATGCGAAATCGCATCCTGTTCTTTTTTTATTCTTTGTATTTTTAATGGCAATTAAATCTTAATCACCGTCAAGCGTTTACAGCTTTAAGACCGAAGTGGCAAGTACAAAATAAATTACCAGCGAAACTGCGTCAACAATGGTGGTAATAAAGGGGCTAGCCATAACCACGGGATCGAAACCGAGCTTTTTAGCAAGTAACGGTAGAGTACAACCGACAAACTTGGCACAAACAACCGTAAAAGCAAGGGTTAAAGAAACGATCAAGCTAACAGTGGTGCTGACTCCCTGCCCCATAATTAAATTCTCAAACAGCATAATTTTTGCAAACGTAAACACAGCTAAGGTTAAACCGCAGAGAACCGAAACCCTGAGTTCTTTCCATTGAACTCGGAAAATGTCAGAAAACTCAATGTCATTCAGTGACAAGGCACGGATAACCGTTACGGAAGACTGTGAACCGGTGTTTCCTGCTGTACCCATAATCATCGGAATAAAAGCTGTCAAAGTCGCTTGTGCCGCAAGCGCACTCTCAAACTCAGTAATAATAAGGCCGGTAAAAGTAGCAGAAACCATCAGAATCAGAATCCAAGGAATCCTCGCCAAGAACAAACTGAACGCACTTGTTTTTAAGTACGGTTTTTCGCTCGGAGTAATAGCCGCCATTTTTTCAATGTCTTCGGTGCTTTCCTCAACGATAACGTCGACAGCGTCGTCAATGGTTGCAATTCCAACCAAACGTCCTTCGGCATCGACCACAGGAAGAACGAAAAAATCGTACTGTTTGAACTTATTAGCTACAACCTCCTTGTCCTCATGGGTAGCCACAGAAATCACGTCAGAGGTCATAATTTCGCCTATAACGGTGTTTTCATCTGCCAAAAGCATTTCAAGAACCGTTATAACACCGATCAAATGCCTTTCGCTGTCTGTTACGTAGCAGGTGTAAACCGTTTCCTTTTCTACACCCTCCCGTCGGATACGGCTGAAAGCTTCCTTAACCGTCATGTCTGCACGGAGCCGTACGTACTCGATGGTCATAATGCTTCCGGCACTGTCATCGGGATAATTCAAAAGCTCGTTGATCCAACGTCTTGTTTCAGCATCCGAATTTTTAAGAATACGCTTGACAACATTTGCAGGCATCTCCTCCAAAATATCAACCGTATCGTCAAGATAAAGCTCGTCAAAAATCTCTTTAAGGTCTCTGTCGCTGAAAGTGCTGATTAATTCTTCCTGATAATCACTGTCAAACTCTACAAAAACCTCAGCCGCCAAATTTTTCGGCAGCAAACGAAACATCACGATGAGATCACGCATGTCAAATTCATGCATTAACAGCGCAATATCAAAAGCTTCCAAATGCCCCAGAATTTCTTTAATCTCATTGAAACGCTTGTTTTTCAAAGCAACACCTATTGTCTCAATGAGCTCCTTGTTTTCATCCATAGGTAACCGCTCCCTTCTTAACTAGAAAAAAATAACGCAAGGCAAAGCCCTTGCGTTAAAAGCGGTTCCATAACAAACTACGGACGTAAGCAAACGCAGGACTTTACAAAATTATAAAAGCATGTGCAAAAGAATAAAGCACTACTGTCCGCGTCCATACATACGCCTCCTAAATTTCAATTTACGTTTTAGTATAACATTTTCAAACAACTAAGTCAACAGTTTTGTTAATACGTAACTTAAAAAAGCACTGCACGGATAAGTTATTACCCAAGTCGATACAATTTTTGTAATGTCATTGAATCTTACTTTGGAAATTCCACCGGCAGATGATGCTCCTACAAGGGCTAAAGTTTTTGTATACGTAGTTGAAACAGGAAAACCTAAAAGTGTTGCGAAAAGAAGACAAGCAGTCCCACCAAGTTCTGCGGCGACACCTTCCTTCTCTTCAAGAACAACTGCTTCAAAGCAGATTTTTTTTAAAATTCTTCCCCCGCCGCAAATAGTACCTAACGCCATAAACGTTGCAACCAACAACACAAACGTGAATGTGGAATCAGAGTTTAGGAACAGCAAAGCCAAAGCGATAAACTTTTGTCCATCCTGCGAACCGTGCAAAAAGGAGTTTAAGGCGGCAGCCAATACAAGCGGGATCTTATAACCGAGCTTAATACACACTTTTTTTAAGAGCTTTGCCAAGACAAATGTAATAACAAAGCCCCCAACCACAGAAACAAAGAATCCTAAGACAACAGACCAAAAAGCTTTTGAAACCGTTGAGGTGACTTCCCCACTCGCAAAAGCCGTGCCAAGTAAAGCTCCCATCAAAGCGTGGCTTTCACTTGTAGGAATCCCAAAAACCCAAGCAAACAAAGCAAAAATGATTGTAGCGCATAAAACGGCGCAAATTTGGGACGTTTCCACAGTTCCGCCCACTCCGGCAAGCTCGTACACATTTTTCGTTACACGGGAGAAAATACCCGCGTTAAAAGCTACACCCAAAAAGTTAAAAACTCCGCTTATTAACAATGCCCTGTTCGGTTTTACTATTCCCGATGCCACCGCACCGCCAACAGCGTTTGGAGCATCGGTCATACCATTAACAAAAACAACCGCAAAAATCAAAATCAGACAAAGGTAAAAAATTCAAATCGCCCCATTCAATTGAGTATGTGTATTAAATTATACAGCCCGGAACTCTTGAATATGAAAAACGCTGTTGCAAGTTTGAAAACTTGCAACAGCGTTTAAATAACTGTGTTTTATTAGCCGGTAACGCCCGTACGTTCAATACCCTGGATGAGGTATCTCTGACCGAAGAGGAATACCACAATCAGCGGAGCAAGAACCAGGATACCGCTTGTGTTTCTGATTGCCGTTTCATAAGCCGCCTGAGCTACGTATCTAGTGTCAAGGGACTTAGGAATGGTGTTAACAATCTGCGGGAAGAAAACGTTTGTCTTAGCATTATAGAACATGGTAACATAGAAGTTATCTGTCCACTGCCAAGAGAAAGAGAGAAGGAAGATGGTAACGAGCATAGGTACAGACATCGGAAGAATAATTCTGATAAATGTCTTCAAAGTACCTGCACCGTCAACGTATGCAGCTTCTTCCAACTCGTCGGGAACGCCTTTGTAGTACTGTCTCATTATGAAGATGTAAAGACCGTTCTTAAATCCAACAGCACCGAATGAAAGAATCATCAAAGGCCAATGAGTGTCATAGAGGTTAGCTATGTATGCAGCGCCGTCAGCAGAACCGAAAGCTTTCTTCAAAAAGCCGCCGATGCCCCAGATGTCGAAGTACTGGAACGCCATCTTCATTGAGAACTGCAAAGTCTTGTGGGGAACGACCATTGTAAGAATAACGCACGCAAACAAGAAACCCTTGCCCTTGAAATTAAACTTAGAGAAGCCATAACCTACAAGCGCGCAAGACATCATCTGAATGAAACCGCAAGCAATTGAAATCATTGCCGTATTTGTCAATGCTTCAATGTACTTGTTGTCGTTGATAATAGCCTTGTAAGTATCAAGCGTAGGATACTTAGGAATCAACTTAACCGAAACGTCAACAAAGTCTTCACGGCTCATAAAGGAGCTGGAGAGCTTGGAGATGTACGGAAAGATAACGACGTAGGAAATACCAATGAGGAGAACCAAACGGAACACCACGAGAGCGGCACGTTTAAGGAAGTACATAGAGAGATACTTATAACGCATTCTCGTCCAAAACGGAGTTTGGTCATCAAATTTTAGTTTTCCCTTTTTGTCGTATTGAGGCAAATTCATAGAATCCATAAAATTTTACTCCTCCTTTCCTTAGTCTCTGCGTTGATAGAAGACGTAAGCCGAGATAACACCGGCTACCGCCGCTATGATAACGATAACGATTACGAAGTAGATCCAGGACATCGCAGCAGCCTGAACACCGGCAGTGTAACGGCCGTCATTGAAGTTAATGATGTACTTCATAACTTCATTCGACTCTGTTGTAAAGGAGTCGATGATGGTGTAAATTGCGTTAACAAGAATCATCGGGCTGATCATGGGGAAAGTAATCTTCCAGAATGTTTCCCAAGCGGAAGCACCTTCCATGTAACAAGATTCGTAAATCGCAGGAGAGATGGACTGAAGACCCGAGAGGAATACGAGCATCTGTACGCCGGAACGGTTAATGATGTTGTAAACGTCGTTAACAAGTCCTGTTACGTAAGAAACCAACTGAGTACCAATCTTCATGCTTGCGAAGAATTTTTGTACATCGATAGCCTGAATGATGTTAGCACCGGAAGCACCGGAACCGCCGGCACCTGTGGTGGTAGTAGCCTCGCCCATAGCAGAAGCAAGGGTGTTTTGCAAGTCGATAGACTCAATAATACCGGTGGAAACGATAACGGGAAGGAAGAATATAGCTCTGAAAACTGCTCTGCCGCGCATTTTCTGGTTAAGCATAATAGCGAGGAAGAGAGAGAAGATAACGATTGCAGGAATATCAAAGACAAGCTGCTTCAAGCTGCTGATAAGAATCTTCAAGTACTCCGTATCTTCAAAGAGAGCGTAATTATAATTCTTAAAACTGTTCCAAGTGAGCTGATAACCGCCACCGCCGGCAGCTCTCTCCATGTCACTAAAACTGAACTGGAGAGACTGGACAATCATAGGGAAATAGACAAAGAAGAAGCCAAGCACGAAAGGAAGAACGAAGAACCAACCCATTCTTGCCTTGTTCTTTTCAAGGGACTTTCCCTTTTTCTTCTTAGTCTTTGCGGGCTTTGTGTCTACGTTAACAGAGGTTTTAGTCATATCCATTATTCACGCGCCTCCCCTCTTACTCAACCACATTGCCTGAAGCGTCAAGCATTATAAAGTCTTCCGCAGGGATAACAAAACTGCTGTCGCCGTCAATGGCATTGAAATCGGTCAAATTATAGTTGATGTAGAATGTTATACCGTTATCATAAACAACTTTAACTACGTTATTATCAGGATCAAGGAACTGATGGTCAGTAATTACGCTGTTTCTAACGTCCTTCAAAGCCTTGTTAAGAGTAACATAAGTATTGTAAATGTCTTGCAACCAAATGCTGTATCTTACAGAGTAATACTTTGAAAGCTCTGCATCATTTTTGAGAAGAGCGGTCTTATCAAGAGCGATGACGAAATACGGATTTGCGCCGTTTTCAAGAGTTTTGAGAACCGCATGCTGATAGTCACCTGCAAGGTTCAAAGCTGTACCGGCATATTCGATATAGCCGTGAAGAACCATTGCGAGGAAAGGAACAGAAGCGCTGGAGTATCTGAGCATAGAATCCTCAAGCGGTACGTCGAGTATGTAATCAGCATACTTCAACGTATAAGCGTTACCGCCGGAAATAAGAACCTTTTCGTTTTCCTGCTTAATCTTGTCAAGCAACTTAACGGTAAGAGTCTTAGAGTCTTCACGGTTAAGAGGATCGTCCTCGTTAAAGTCGGAATTGAGGAAGTCACCGAGGGTGGAAACCGCAATACCGCCAACATCATACTTCTTATAATCAGCATAAGTCTTGTCGTAGAAGTTCATCATTACGTTAGCTGAAATAACGCCAAGTTTGCTGTACTTATAAGCCTGGTATACAGGATCATATTCCTTCTTAATAGCATTTCTGTCATCGATGGTCTTAGCGTAATCGTCAGAATCGAAGCCGTCGAACCACTTATCATCGTGAGCAAACACGAAATCGAAGTCAGGGAATAGACCAACGCCATTCTCTTTACAGTACGCAACAAGATCCTTGAATCCGGAAGAACCGCCGAGAACATCTTCAACTTCTACTTCATTCGGAACTGTGCTAACCATACCGCCATTAGCCCAACCGGTGAGTTTAAGGACAATGTTGTTCACGTTTTCGTCCTTCAAACGACCAAGAACATCATCAATTGTGTCATCAAACGCTGATAACGCAACCATTGTATCCACAGGAACGCCGAGGATACGCTTGGTAGTTTCCATAGCACCGAGAGTTTCCAAGAACAACGGGATGTCACCCTCGTAATTGTTTTCAACAATTACACCTGTCTCGAGGAGGTACTCTCTCAAAATCTTAGCCATACCAACGTAGGAAGCATCTTCCTCGTCAAGAATGAAAACTCTGAGCTTGTAGAACTTAGTATACTTACGCTTAGACTCAACGGTCCACATTGCGTTGGTACCTGCAGAGATACCGCCGCTGAGGAGGTAGGAGTCTTTAGGACGCGGGTTGAACGAGGTGTAAGTCTGGAGGAACATGTGAGACGAACCGCCGGACTGTACGGTGATGTTAGCAAGAGCATCGCCCTCTTCAACATAAGTCATATAACCGCGTCTTTGAGTGGTATGCACAGTAACCTCTTCAAGAGCTTCGTACTCATCGCCGTTTTCGTCGACCTTAGTAACGAGCTCAATAGAAGTGGTATCCTTACCCTCTTCCTCTACAACGCCAAACACGGGCAATCTGGTAACCTCTTTATTAGCACCGCCGATGGTAGAGAAAGTGTAATCCTGGCCGTAAACAACGTCGGTAGAGCTGAAAGAAGTGCCCTTAGCATCTTCAAATTCAACAATAGAACCGGAACCGTCGGGGATAAGTGCATAACCTTCGTTGTTGGTATTACCTGCACCCGCATAAGGGAGGAAGGTAATATTGGAAAGCTTGAAAGCAGAAGAGTCGAATCTTACGTTGCCTGCCGCACAACGTACAACCAAACCGTGATTGTCAATGGTGTACTCAATTGCGAGTTTGAACAAAGGAGGAGCTTTATCCGTGGAAACATAGCCTGTTTCAGCGTGATCCTCATCCAACTGCTCGAAAGAGTAGTCGGTGTTCTTTGTTACGTACTCTTCAAGACGGCTAAGCTCGCCTTCGGTAATGTCGGATGTACAAACGTAAATCTTTCTAAGAGAAGCAAGGCTGGGATACTGTTCAAGCCAATAATCCTTAGTTGTCTGGATAACTGTGGTATCATCAAGATCCATGGTGGTATAAAGAGCAGCAAACAAACCGCCGTAATACTCACCTAAGCCTGCTACGATTGCATCGTGAATAGCCTGCCACTTAGGAGCAGAAACACAACGGGGAACGAGATAACGAATCTCTTCTCTACCTATTGCGTACTCAACACGTGTGCCGCCTCTGATC
>JAFXKQ010000062.1 GCA_017531625.1 Clostridia bacterium
GTAAGGTCGTACTGCGCCATCTTGACGCGAAGACCGAGCTTCAACAGCTCATACAACAGGCAGAGGGCGATTTCCTTGAATACGTTGTGATAGGAGAGAGCGGTCCCGATCACCAAAAGGAATTTGAGGTGGTCGCAAAGCTTAACTCTAACGTTATAGGACGTGGAAAAGGCCGCTCAAAGCGCGAGGCGGAGCAAACGCCGCCCGCGAGGCACTTGCCCTGTTTGGAGAGATATAGTTAGAGATGATTAGCTTTTTTCGTTCTTTCTTGAAAGAAAGAACCAAAGAACTTCAACCTTGAATTTGATTTTTTCTTTAAATCTGTACGCTGACATAGATTACGCACAAACCAAAGAAGTAAGTTTTGCGGAGCTTTTTTAAAAGCGACCCGGCGGAGCCAAAAACGGCATTTCTTTTTTGTTTCTTTTTTCTTTGTGCCTCTGGTGCCAAAGAAAAAAGATAAAGCCGCAAAGCGGCTTCTGAGTTACACTTTTTAGTTTTTTATTGTTCTTTTTTTAAAAGAAAAGAACCAAAAGAATTTCAACATTAGACCTTATCTTATCTAAGTCTGTACGCTGACATAGGTCACGCACAGAAAAACGCAAAGCTCTAAGTAAATAAACAAAAAAGGAAACCACATAGGTTTCCTTTTTTTATGCATTTTATGCGTTGAATGCCGAGAGAAATTCGTGCAAACGTTTGTTATCGCTTGTAAATATCTCTTCGGGAGTTCCTTCCGCCGCAACGACTCCGTCGTCCATAAATACTATCTTGTCGGATACCTCACGCGCAAAATTCATTTCGTGAGTTATTATGATCATCGTCATATTTTGTGCCGCCAAGGTCTTTATTACCTTAAGTACCTCAAGAGTTATCTCGGGGTCGAGAGCACTTGTGGGCTCGTCAAAGAAGAGGATATCGGGGTTCATCATAAGAGCTCGAGCGATAGAAACACGCTGCTGCTGTCCACCCGAAAGCTGACAGGGGTAAAAATCCCTCTTGTCTGAAAGTCCGACCGAAGCCAAAAGCTTCTCTGCGTTATCGTCTATTTTCTTATACTCTTCCAAAAGCCAAGGCTTCGGGCGTTTTTCCGCCTTTGCTCTTTTCTTTGCGTTCAGCCGTGGGGCAAGAGTAAGATTTTGAAGGGCAGTGTACTGTGGGAAAAGATGAAAGGATTGGAATACCAGACCGAAGGTAGCACTGTCATCAGTGCTTCGCTGCTGTCCGTTGACCCAGATCTCTCCGCAGTCGGCTACCTCAAGGTTGTTAAGACAACGCAGAAGCGTAGTTTTTCCGCTTCCCGATGAGCCGATTATTGAAATAACCTCGCCCTGTTCAAGAGAGAATGAGATGCCCTTTAAAACTTCGACCTTGCCAAAGCTTTTTTTTATGTTGTTGACATTAAGTACTGACATACGGCACCTCCTTAGTTAAAGTAACCCAGCTTCTTTTCGATTTTGCTGAAAAGAATGGTGAGGATTCCGTTGAACAGAAGATAATATACACCTGTGAAGAACAACGGCCAGAGAAGACCGGAATATCCGTGTGAGCTCTTAAGGAATGCATAGCCCGCCCAGATTACCTCCTGAAGGGATATTATTCTTGCAATAGATGTGTCCTTTACAAGCGTGATGATTTCATTTGACATAGGAGGCACAATTCTCTTTACCATCTGGAGAAGTGTAACGTTGAAGAAAATCTGTGTCTTTGTCATGCCGAGAACCTGACCTGCTTCAACCTGACCGTGGGGTATGCTTTCAATACCGCCTCTGAAGATTTCGGAAAAATAGAATGCATAGTTGATTATGAAAGCAACGCTTGCCGCCATAAATCTACCTTCTTCACCTCTCGGCCAGGGGCTTCCGCCTTCAAGTATCATACCCGGGATAAAGAAA
>JAFXKQ010000063.1 GCA_017531625.1 Clostridia bacterium
GGGTTCTCTTTGTATTCAATGTTTTCGTCGGGAATTTTAAACTTTGCACCGTAGTAGCCGTCTTCGAGAAGCTGTTCAAGCTCCTCAGTCCACTCCATTTCCGTAAGCTTTGGAATGGTAACCGTCTTGTAATCGTCCTTATCCGGCAAGAGAATCGGAAGCAGGTACGACTTAAAGAGAAAACCGCCTACAGCGATGATAACTATTACCGCCGCAATCCAAACCCCCACGATGATGGGGAACATGGAATGACTCTTTTTAGTAAAAAGCGAAGCCTTTGACTTCTTTTTCTTTTTAGTCCCACCCGTCTTGGGAGGTTCTGCAGACTTCTTCTCGTCGGGAGCGGCGATTTCGTCCTCGATGGCGTCAATGCTGTATTCACCGACGTCGATGCCTTCAAGGCTTGCGGTGTCGATGAGATCGATGTTTACAGTGTTGGCGCCGACAGAAACGTTATCGGCGCCCGACGTAAAAACCACATCGGGGTTGTTGTAAAGAACTTCAATGGCCTTGAGCATCCCGTGCGCAGACTGGAAACGGTCAGCCGGTTTTTTCTCAATGGCCTTGAGGATAATCTGATTAAGCCCCAGAGGAATGGAAGGATTCACCTCAATGGGAGGCTTGGGAACAGCATTTATCTGCATCATGGCAACGCTTACGGGTTGCTCGTTTACGAAGGGTAAACAACCCGTACACGCCTCGTAAAGCATGATGCCCACGGAGTAGAGGTCGGAGTAGAAATCCGTTGCCTTACCGCTCGCCTGCTCAGGACTGATGTAGTAAACCGTACCGATAGCCTTTTCGGACACGGTAACGCTCTGAGAACCGGGAATCTTCGCAATCCCGAAATCCGTCACCTTAATGTCGCCGTTCTTCTGTAAAAGAATGTTCTGAGGCTTGATGTCACGGTGAATAACCCCACGGCTGTGAGCGTGTTCAAGCGCTTTGAGAATCTGCAAAATGTAGTAACAAGCCTCTTTCCACGAAAGAACGCCCTTGTTGTTCATGTACTCTCTGAGAGTGATGCCGTCGAGAAACTCCATAACAATGTACTTCATGTCGGAGTAGAACGCCACGTCATAAACGCTCACAATGTTTTTGTGAGCAAGCATGGCAACAGCCTTAGATTCGTCCACAAAGCGTTTAACCATGGACTCATCGCCGTTGAATTCGGAGCTGAGGATTTTGAGAGCGACAATGCGGTTCATCAGCATGTCCTCAGCCTTGAGAACAAAAGCCATTCCGCCCTCGCCCACCGCTTCAAGAATTTTATAACGCTTGTCAAGCACCTTGCCTACATACTGTTGGTAATTATCCATTATTAGCCTCCCTCATCAGAAGAACCACCGTAATGTTGTCGCCGCCGCCGTTTTCGTTTGCACCGTCGATAAGCAGCTTAACCTTTTCCTCAGCCGTAGCGTCGGAAAGCACAATCCTTACGATTTCAGCCTCATCCAAGTAGTTAATCAAGCCGTCACTGCAAAGCAACACTCCGTCAAACCCCTCAATCCAGAAGAAATCGGGTTCGACCTCGCTGCCAATGCCCAAAGCCTTTAAGATGATGTTGCGTTTAGGGTGATTGAGCGCCTCTTCCTCGGTAATGCGCCCCGTGTCCACAAGGTACTGAACGTAGGAGTGATCCTTGGTAATCTGCTTCAAGCCCTCGCCCGTAACACCGTAAAGCCTGCTGTCGCCAACGTTGACAACCCCCGTCTTTTTCCCGTGAGTAAAGCACGCAACGAGAGTAGTGCCCATTCCGACAAGCTCGCTGTCGGAGGAAGCCCGCCTGAAAACCTCGGCGTTGGCCTTGGCAACTGCGTTAATCATTGCATTTTTAATAAACTGTCTGTTTGGCTCCTCGTTTTCAAGAGAAACCGCCTTGCACAGCTCGTCTGTGTAAACACAAACCGCAAGCTCGCTGGCGATGCTGCCACCCGCAGCGCCACCCATTCCGTCGCAGACCACAGCGGAAACCCAGTCCTCACCCTCGGTAATGCCGAAGAAGTCCTGATTTTCGCTTCTGACCTGTCCTATATCGGTTTTTCCGTAACTAATCATACCGATACCTAAAAACTTTTGGGAACTCCCCGAAAGCCCTTTCTGAAATAACCTAAGCCTTGGATTCGGCCCTGAGCTGTCCGCAGGAAGCGGAAATGTCCGAACCCAATTTGCGTCTGACCGTAGCCGTGATTCCGTAATTTTCGAGGCAAGCAACAAAAGCGTCAATTCTTGCTCGGTTACTGCCTTTGTAATCACGTTCTTTTATCTGATTGACGGGAATGAGATTAACGTGGCAAAGCGTGCCCCTAAGCTTTCTTCCGAGCTCGTCGGCAAGCTCAACCGTGTCTGTAACCCCGTCAATGAGTGCGTATTCAAAGCTTATGCGTCTGCCCGTCTGCTTTTCGTAATCCTTGCAAGCGTCAAGAAGCTCCGCCACAGAAAATCTGTGAGCCACGGGCATAATGCGCTTTCTCAGCGCGTCATTCGGTGCATGAAGTGAAACCGAAAGCGTAATTTGAAGCCTCTCCTTGGCTAAAAGCCTGATTTTGTCCACAAGCCCGCAGGTAGAAAGTGAGATGTGTCTGTGACCTATGTTAAGCCCGTCGGGGTCGTTAACGAG
Organism: Clostridia bacterium; assembly: GCA_017531625.1. GTDB lineage: Bacteria > Bacillota > Clostridia > Oscillospirales > CAG-382 > SIG636. Next base: position 2,621 of record JAFXKQ010000063.1, read on the forward strand.
GGAGAGGAATTTAAGCACGTTTTCGTAATTGTCCAGAGGCTCGCCGATGCCCATCAGCACGATGTTGGAAACCTTTTCACCAAGATCTGCCTCAGCACGCATGATCTGTTCCAGCATCTCCGAGGGTTCAAGGCTTCTTTTCAGCCCGTTGAGGGTGGAAGCGCAGAAGGAACAACCCATTCTGCACCCGACCTGAGTGGAGATGCAAATGGTGTTTCCGTGCTTGTAACGCATAAAAACGCTTTCGATGTGCTCCCCATCCTCCAATCGGAACAGGTATTTCACCGTCCCGTCGATGGCAGAAACCTGTTTAACAGCGATTTCTGCGGTTTTAAGGGTAGCCTCGTCCTTTAATCTCGACCTCAGAGCGGCGGGAACGTTGCTCATGCTGTCAAAACTTGTGATCCCGCTTTGTACCCATTTAAAAACTTGCTTTTCTCTGAACTTCGGCTCACCCAGTGAAACGAGGTACTCCTCCATTTCACCACGGGTAAAACTTTTAATGTCCGTCATAACGCACTCTACTTTTTCAAAATCTTAGCTATATAAAAACCGTCGTAATGCTTCACCGTGGGAAGCACCGTTTCCTCTTCAAGAAGCACCGCATCTTTTTGGGTGTCAAGAAGGAACTTGACGTTATCCTCATTTTCCTGTTTGTTTAAGGTGCAGGTTGAATAAACCATCACCCCGCCCTTTTTGAGGTAGGCGAAACCGTTTAAAGCAATGGCCCTTTGGGTCTGAATCAAAGATGAAAGGTCGCTGAAATCCTTGTACCTTATTTCGGGTCTGCCCTTGATTGCGCCGATTCCCGAACAAGGCACGTCGCAGATGACCCTGTCAGCCGACTCCGAAAGTGCGTCCAACCGCTCTCTGCCGTCCTGCTTCTCCGCCTTTATGACTTTGCTTAAACCTAAACGTTCTGCCCCGTTTGTGATGAGGGACAGCTTGTTTGCATGGATGTCAAAGCTGAAAACCCTTCCCTCTGCCTCCATGTCAATTGCGGCGCCAAAGCTCTTACCGCCGGGACAAGCGCACATGTCGATGACCGTCTGCCCCTTCTCTGCGCCCAAGGCTCTCACCGCGCGCTGGGAAGAAAGCCCCTGAAAGAAGCAAAGCCCCTCCTCGCACGCTTTTATAGCCGAGGGAGCGCCCTTTGTGACGATGAGTGCGCTCTCCGCACCCTCCGCTTCGCAAACCTCTGCGCCCTCAGCTTCAAGCCTTTGTGCAAGGCTTTTTCTGTCCGTCTTAACCGTGTTTACACGAAGGATTGACGGGTTCACCTCAAAGAACGAGGTGAGAATCTCCTCTGCCTTCTCGCCGTAATCACGCTTTATGATTCTGCAAACGTCCTCCCCCACAGAAAACCTGTAAGTGGGTTCAGAGGCTTCAAGCGCTTCCTTTAACTCCTCACGTCTGCGGCAAGCGTTTCTCAAAACCGCATTTACAAACCCTCGCTTGGACTTTTCCCTGATTAAGGCAACGCTTTCGTTGCAAGCGGCGTTGTCCGGCACCTCCGTGTAGAAGAGCTGGTACAAACCCATCCGAAGTGCGGCAAGAACGTCTTTGTCGATTTTCTTGACAGGAACCGATGAAAGCTTTGAAATAAAGAAATCAAGACTCAAAGCCCGTTCCACCACTCCGTTCACAACCAAAGCGCAAAAAGCACGGTCTTTACCTTGAAGAGAAGCGGACTTCATCGCGTTGGCAAGCTCAATGTTTGAGTACGCCCCACGCTCAAAAATGTTCCTTATGACGGAAAAAACCGTTTCTCTCGCTCTGTCGCCCATAATCCAATCAACCGTTCACTCAATAAAGTTAGTAAAACCCTTAAATTTTTAAATCCTTAATTTCTTAAACCCGTAATTTAAATCCTTAATTTCTTAAACCCGTAAAACGCTTTAATCGTCTCTTCTTTTCGCCAGCATGATGTAGCGCAAAAGCGTAAGAAGCGAGCTCGCAAGAGCCGCAACGTAGGTAAGCGCCGCCGCTGTAAGAACCTTTTTTGCGCCCTTCAACTCGTCCTTTTCGAGAATCCCGCAACTGTCCAGGGCTTTCAGCGCCCTGGAACTTGCATTAAGCTCCGTAGGAAGCGTAACCAGCTGAAAAACGGTCGAAGTAGCAAAAAGCGCAATTCCCACGTAAATCAACACGCCAAACCCGAGGATAAAACCTGCTAAAAGAATGGGCATCGAAAGAGTGGAGCCAATCTGAGTTATCGGAACGATGGCTGTCCTTATTTTAATCGGCCCGTACTGCTCTGCGTGCTGAATCGCGTGTCCCGCCTCGTGGCAGGCAACCCCGATTGCGGCAACGGAAGTTTTACCGTAAACCGAATCGGAAAGCGAAATCGTACCGGTTTTCGGATTAAAATTGTCGGTAAGCTCACCGGAAATGCGTCCGATTCTCACGTCGGTAACACCGCTTGCTCTCAGAACCGCCGTGGCAGCGGCCTCAGCGGTAAGCCCTCTCCTTGAAGCCACCTTTGCGTACTTGTTGTAAGTGGTCTTAACCTTTACGCTGGCAATCATGGCAAAAACTGCCGCAACCAGAAGTAAAATGTAAGTCCAGTCAAACTGTACATAACCGTAATAACCGTAGTATCCCATAAACAAAACCTTTCTTAACGAAAGCTAATAAAAGCTACAAAAAGCCAAATCTAATTAAATCTGTCTAAATCCTCATGTTCTTAAACATTGGATTTCCACGCAGAAACTCGTCTGCGCTCATAGCCCTTTTACCCTCGGGCTGAAGCTCTTTAATTATTATGCTTCCGACACGGCAAGATATTTCTATTCCATTGCTGTCAGCGTTTAAAATCTGTGCGGGAGGCACGTTTCCGTCTAATGGCTCGGACTTTCCGATAACAGCACGTAAAAGCTTCATTCTTCTGCCGCCGATAAAAGCAAAGGCAGCAGGGTAAGGCGACAAACCTCTTATCTTGTTGTAAACATTTAAAGCCGTGTCATCGAAGTTTGTTTCCGTCTCGCTCTTTTCTATTTTTTTGGCGTAACTCGCCTCTGCCTCGTTTTGGGGAGTCCTTTCGTGTGCGTCCTTTGAAAGGAACTCAACGATTGCCTCACCGCCGAGAACAGCGAGTGCGTCATGGTACTCGCCCGCAGTCATTTCGAAAGGGATTTCCATTGGGTGCTTTGAAATGATGTCACCCGTGTCCAAGCCCTCCGCCATGTGCATGATTGTCACGCCGCCCACCGTGTCTCCTTCCATGATGGCACGGTTAATGGGTGCCGCCCCCCTCAGATGAGGAAGCAAGGAAGCGTGAATGTTGATGCAACCGTTCTTAGCGACAGAGAGCACGGAAAGCGGCAGGATTCTGCCGTAAGCGGCAACGATGATGTAATCTGCGTTCTGTTCTTTGATTTTCTGCACCGCCGCTTCATCCTTGAAGCTCATGGGCTGAAAAACCTCAATTCCCTTTTCCAAAGCAAACTTTTTAACCTCAGAGGGAAGCATCGTCATTCCCCTGCCCTTGGGCTTGTCGGGCTGAGTCACTACAAGGCAAATCTCGTGTCCTGCGTTGTAAATCGCTTCAAGCGCCTTTTCCGCAAACTCGGGAGTACCCATAAAAACGATTCTACTCGTCATCGTCATCACCTTCAAGCTCGTCCTCTGAAACAAACCTTACCACCTTGTCAATGAACAGCGTGCCGTCAAGATGGTCAAGCTCGTGGCAGAAACAGCGTGCAACGAGGTCCACGCCCTCCGCCTCAAACACCTCGCCGTCACGGTTAAGCGCTCTGACCTTAACACGGTAAGGTCTGTCTGTGATACCCCACTTGCCGGGAACGGAAAGACAACCCTCAATCTCCTGCTGTTCACCCTCTGTTTCAATGATTTCGGGGTTGACAAGCTCAAGAATCTCATCGCCGTTGTCCACAAGAACAACCCGTCTGAGAATTCCGACCTGAGGAGCGGCAAGTCCGACTCCTCCCGATTCAATGAGAGTGTCTCTCATGTCGTCAATGAGTCTGATTATACGTCTGTCGATTTTCTCAACCTTACGGCTCTTTTTTCTGAGAATTTCGTTTTCCTCAGGAATGTGTTCTTTAAGTATGTTTCGAATAGCCATAATCTAAAAATGCCTCGTTTCTTTGCTCACACCGTGGTAGGATTAACGTCAATGTCAATCAACGCCGCACCCTTTGAGTTACGTCCTGCGCACTCCGTCAAAAGCTTCATAAACAGCTCTCTGCAACGACGTGAGTCCTTGTATTTAATAATTAACTTCTCTCTGTAACGGCCGCCGATTCTGTAAATCCCCTCTTTGAACGGGCCGATTTTGATTGCGGCAACGTCTGAAAATTCATCCTGTGTCAACTTTTCGAAGGCTTTAGAAAGCTCTTTCGCCTTTTCGGTAACCGCCTTCTCCTCCTCGGCAGAAATGTTAAACGCCGCAATGGAGCAGAAAGGTGGGAAAACAACCTGTTTACGGAGAGCTGCCTCTCCCTTGTAAAACTCGTTGTAGTCCTGAGCAGAGCCAAGTCTTACAACCTCATGCTTGGGGTTGTAAGTCTGGATGATGGCTTTTCCCTTTTTGTCGGCACGCCCCGCCCTGCCCACAAGCTGTGTAATCAAGGAGAAGGTTCGCTCGCAAGCGCGGTAGTCGTTCATGTAAAGAGCGCCGTCAGCCATTACCATTCCCACCAGAGAAACCCGTGGGAAATCAAGTCCCTTAGCAACCATCTGCGTACCGTAAAGAATGCTGGCACCGCCGTTTCTGAACTCCTCCAGAATGTCATCGTGGGACTTCTTCGTAGAGGTGGTGTCCATGTCCATTCTTAAAGCCGCACCGTCGCCGTAAAGCTCCTCAAGCTCGTCCTGAAGCATCTGAGTACCAAAACCGAAGTACCCCACCTCGCCGCCGCATCTGTCGCACTTCAAGGGCTTTTCTCTGACAAAACCGCAGTAATGGCAAGCGAGCTTGCCCCGTTTTGTGCCGCTTTTGTCGTAAGCGTGGTAAGTAAGGGAAACAGAGCAGTTCGGACAGGTGTAAGCGTAACCGCACTCTCTGCACGAGAGGTGGGAATTGTACCCCCTTCGATTGATAAACAGAATTGCCTGCTCTCCGTTTTCGATAACCCGGTCAAGCTCCGACTTCAATCTTTCGCCAATGAGCTTGCCCGTAAGGAGTCTGCTGTCCCCTCTAACGTCTTCTATTATCACCTCGGGCAGCTTTGCGCCGCCGAAGCGTTCTTTCAAACAAACTAAATCATAAACTCCGCTTTCCGCCTTGTAAAAGCTCTCCACGGAGGGAGTGGCTGAGGAAAGCAGCATCAACGCCCCGTGCCTTGCGGCTCGAAACCTTGCAATGTCTTTGGCGTGGTACTTGGGCGTTTTGTCAGACTTGTAGGTGTGCTCCTGTTCCTCATCAAGAACGATGATTCCCAGATTTTTAACAGGTGCAAAAACCGCAGACCTGGTGCCCACCACCACGCTGACCTCTCCACGCTCGATTTTTCTGTAAGTGTCAGCTCTTTCACCTTCGCTGAGCATGGAATGGAGCACAGCACAGCGTTCTCCGAACTCGGAGAAAAACAAAGAAAGCACCTGGGCCGTCAGTCCGATTTCCGGCAAAAGTACGATAGCCCCTTTTCCGTTTTCCAAAGCGAAGCGTACTGCCTCGATGATAACCTTAGTCTTACCGCTTCCCGTAATGCCGTAAAGCAGCGAAGCTGCGGGTTTTCCCTCTCTGATTTTCTCAATCAAGCGGTCTGCCGCCGCCCTCTGGCTCTCAGACAAAACGTAGGGCTTCTTGCTGAACGCAGAAGCGTCGTAGGGCGAACGCTCCACCGTCTTTGCGTAAACCGCAACCACTCCCTTGGATTCAAGGGAACGCACGGTAGCCGGTGAAACTCCCTGTTCTCCCAACTCGGAAAAGGATTTCTCCCCCCCACGTAAAAGCTCAATCAAAAGCTTCTGCTTCTCTCCGCGTGCCTCAAAGCTTGCGTCCGTAAGACCGGCGTAAAGCACCCGTTTAGAGTTCTGCCTCTCTTTCACCTCGCTTCGTCGGGTCAGAAGCCCGCTCCTGCAAAGTGCGTCAAGCCGTTTCTTTGCCTCCTTTCCGAAGGACGAAACGACCTCAGCCTCGCTGACGCTCTCGTTTGCCCGCACAAAGCAAAAAATCTCATCATCGCTTTGGGAATCGTTAGCCGTGTAAAAAACTCTGCTCTTCGTGTTGACTCCGGGCGGAAGCAACAGCCTGAGCGCCGCGCCGAAGGTACAAAAACAGCGTTCCTTTATAAAAAGGCACAACGCCGTAACCTCTTCGTGAGAGGCAACGCCGTAACCCAAAACGCTAAGTACAGGCTTTACCTTCCCCCCGACGTTCTCGGCAGAGCCGTCCTCGCACACGGAAACAACGTAAGCGCTTTTTCGTCTGTCCGAGGGACCGAAGGGAACAACTACCATGTCCCCCGCCTTTACCTTAAGGTGTTCGGGCACAGAGTAGCTGTAAAGCTTGTCAAAGCTCAAAGAAGTTTCAAGCAGATAGACCCGGGCTATCATCACAACCTCTTATTCGTTGATTTCGGAAGGAATGATGTTGTAACTACCGTTATAAATCTTGTCAATGGCAACGCTGACAGCCTTCTCGTTGGACTCCTCAAGAGAAATCTTGTCAAACTTGAGCTCGCCCTGAGCAACGTCTTCGTTAGCCTTTTCGGTAACGTGGCGTGCAGACTTGGCAGTAGCGATTACCAAAGTGTAACGGTTGATTTTTCCTTTTGTAATTTGTTGAATGGAAGGATAAAGCATAAAACGAATCTCCTGTTTCTGTATAATAAAAAACTTGATCTCTGAAAGTGTATCCTTAAGGTTGAGCCAAAACCGAGGCTCTCCCTGTTTTGAAAACCAAAGGTTGTCCTGTTTCAAAAGGTAGTTCTATTTCAAAAGATTGGCTCTTTTAGCCCTCTCTTCCGAAACTCTTGCTGCGATTTCCAGTGCGGCTTCCTCAGGAGAGCCCTCCCTGTTGATTACAACAAAATCGTACCTGTCCTTTAAAAGCATTTCATCAGCGGCGCGCTTCAATCTGTGCTGAATGACCTCTTCTGTTTCGGTACCTCTGCCCCTGAGCCTCTTTTCAAGAGCCTCCATTGAGGGCGGGCAGACGAAAACGAGCAATGCCTCAGGCATAAGCTTCTTAACGTTGAATGCGCCCACGGTCTCGATGTCGAGAAGCACGTTAAAGCCCCTGTTAAGACGCTCATTAACAAACTTCTTGGGAGTGCCGTAAAGATTGCCCACGTACTGAGCGTATTCAAGCATCTCACCGCTTTCTATGCGGGACTCAAACTCGTCCCAACTGATAAAGTCGTAATCCACCCCGTCGATTTCACCGGGTCTGGGTTTTCTTGTGGTGGAGGATACGGAGAAGCAGTAATCTTTGTTTTTAAGCAAAGTCTTTGCAACCGTACCTTTTCCTGCTCCGGAGGGGCCCGAAATCACCAAAAGAATTCCCTTTTCTTTAGAACCGTCCATTTCTGTCATCTCCTTTACGGGAATTAAGCATTTAAGCTTCTCTCTTGAATTGTTTCGCACTCCTCAGCGGAAAGGATGATGTGCTCGCTGTCGGTAACGATAACCGCCTTGGTCTTTTTTCCGCAGCTGACGTCAATGGCACGGCCTGCATTTTTTGCATCCTGAATAAGCCGTCTGACAGGAAGCGATTCGGGGCAAAGCACCGCAACAACTCTGCCGGCTGAAACGAAGCTGCCTCCGCCTATGTCAATTAACTTCAAACCAAAAATCTCCTTATTCGATGTTCTGAATCTGTTCTCTGATCTTCTCGATTTCGCTCTTAGCCGCAATAACCGCCTTGGTTATTGCCATGTCAGCGGACTTTGAACCAATGGTGTTGATTTCACGGTTAATTTCCTGAACGAGGAAATCGAGTTTTCTGCCGATGGGGCCTTTTTCTTCGAGAATCTCTTCAAGCTGTTCGAAATGACTGCCGAGCCTTGCAAGCTCCTCGTTTATGTCCGCCTTGTCCGCAAAAATGGCGCACTCGGTAAGCAACCTGCCTTCATCGGGCTCTGCCGAGGAAAGCAAATCCTTGACTCTTGCAATCATTTTCTCATTAGCGGCAGTAATCGCAGCAGGAGCGAGGGCTTTGATTTCGGAACGGAGAGCAGCAATCACTCCAACGTGTTCCCTCACGTCGGCAACCATGCTTGCGCCCTCGGTTTCACGCATTGCGAGGAACTTTTCAATGGCCTTTTCAACCACGGGTTCAACCGCCGCCCAAAGCTCTTCGCTGTCCTCGTCAAGCTTGCGCACGTTGAAGATGTCGGACTTGCCCGCCAGCATTGAAATCTCAATTTCGCCGCCGATGCCGTAATTGTCCTTAATGTTGTTCAAAAGCGCAAGGTACGCTTCAAGGTACTCTTTATTGAGGGCAAGCTCCGTCTTTTCGCCGTCGATGTTGTCAACGGTGAGAAAAACGTCAACCTTACCTCTTGAAATTTTGGAAGTAACAAGATTTCTTATTTTGTCTTCAAGTCTTACGTACAGTCTGCCGAGCTTTATGTTCAAATCCAGGTAACGGCTGTTAACGGATTTGATTTCAAAACAGATGTCTCTGGAACCCACAAGCTCCTTATGTCTGCCGTATCCGGTCATGCTGTTAGCCAAAGCTTAAACCTTCTTTCTTAGTTGTGTATCATAACTCAACTTAATATTATAAATAAAATTCAATGTTTTGTCAACGTCTATTATTGGTTAAAAGTGTAAGCAGAACCCCCGATGTCATCAGTCGGGACATAACAAAGTCCGCCGCAAAGAACGCCGCACCCACCACAAGGAACGCGCCGACCTTCAAAACCGTGCCTTGCAAAGCAAAATTCAAAAGATTCTCAGCCAAAGCGGCAAATGCGGTGTAAAGAGCTGTAAAGAGTAACAGCTTCACAATTTGTTGAAAGGGGCGCACAAATCTGATTTCGACAGAACGCTTCAACGCGGAATAAACGCCCGAAAAACAGACAAAAATGAGGACTGTCCGGCTTACGGGCAACAAAAGCACGGCAAGGACTGCCGTCACGAGATAAACCGCAAGGGCACGGAAAGTTCTGTACTTAAGCTCAACGATAAAAATGCAAAGTCCCGCAAGAACGGAGGTAGTGATGTCTGCCACGCGGAACACGGAGCCGAGCGCAAGTAAAACAAACGCCAACGCCGCAAGCATTCCGCCCTCCGCAACGCTTCTGACCGTAGAGCTTATCCTGCTTTTTTGTTTCAATTTCTGTCCAACCTCACACAAAGACTCAGCTCATGCAACGGATGCAGTCGCAACAGCAGTCGGCGCACAAAAGCCCCGTGCAGATGTCACAGCCGGAGCAACCGACGGTGGAAGCCTGCCTTCCGCTTTGACCGTAACCGCCGAAATTACCGAAGCTGTTTCCGTTAAGCATGCTGAGAGCCTGACGGTACTCTGCGTTGTTGGGGTCAAGAGTGCAAGCGATGGAGAGGTACTTTTTCGCCTCAGCCAGCCAACCCTTTTGCATCATGATGACGCCCTTTAAGTAATTCCACTCTGCGTTTCTGTCAGAAGCCGCCACAGAATCAAGAAAACGGTTTGCCTCCTCGAAACGGCTCTGGTTAATAAGTAAACGTATTCTGTTGTATTCCGTGCTCCCGCCCGAAGAACCGCCCGACGAATTCCCCGACGTGGAGCCGTAACCGCCGCTTCTCAGCTTCTTTATCTCGTCGTATGCCTCGTTTATCTCCTTCATCTTTTCCGAGGCAAGCTCCTTCAAGGGGTTTGAATCGTCGTAATTGTCGGGATGGTACTTCTTTGCAAGATTGCGGTAAGCCTTTTTTATTTCATCATCCGTGGCGGTCTCCGACACGCCAAGAACTTTGTAAGGGTCTTTCATTCGGTCAATGCCTTTCTTTGGGATAAATTTATTAGCAGGCTCCGATTATTCAAGGTAGTCTTTAAGCTTCTTGGAACGGCTGGGATGACGGAGCTTTCTGAGGGCCTTTGCCTCGATCTGACGGATTCTCTCACGGGTAATGTCAAAGACCTTGCCCACCTCTTCAAGGGTGCGGGGTCTGCCGTCCTCAAGGCCAAAACGAAGCTTGAGCACGTTTTCCTCTCTGGGGGTAAGGGTGTGAAGCACTTCAAGGAGCTGTTCCCTGAGAAGCATGTAGGAAGCGGCGTCCGCAGGAGCGGGAGTGTTGTCATCTGCGATGAAGTCGCCGAGATGGCTGTCCTCCTCCTCGCCGATGGGCATTTCAAGAGAAACGGGTTCTTGCGCAATTTTAAGGATTTCTCTTACCTTCTCCGCAGGCATGTTGATTTCTTCCGCAATTTCCTCTGCCGTGGGATCGCGTCCCAGGTCCTGAAGAAGCTGACGTGAAACTCTGAGAACCTTGTTGATGGTCTCAACCATGTGAACGGGAATTCTTATGGTTCTCGCCTGGTCGGCAATCGCCCTTGTAATCGCCTGTCTGATCCACCACGTAGCGTAGGTAGAGAACTTGTAACCCTTGTTGTAGTCGAACTTCTCAACGGCCTTCATAAGACCGAGGTTACCCTCCTGAATGAGGTCAAGGAAAAACATTCCCCTGTTTACGTATCTCTTTGCAATGCTTACAACGAGTCTGAGGTTAGCCTCAACAAGCTGTTTCTTTGCCTCGGCGTCGCCCGAAGCCATTCTGTAAGCCAGGTCAAGCTCCTTATCTGCGGAAAGCAGAGGCACTTTGCCGATTTCTTTAAGGTACATGCGAACGGGGTCATCGATGGGAAGTCCCTCTTTTGCGAGAAGCTCGTCAACCTCTTCGGGGTTGTCCTCGATCTCTTCGTCAAATTCGTCATCTGCGCCGTTAAAAACAGAGTTTTCATGATCGTTTATTATTTCGATTCCACGAGCCTCGAAAGCCTCGAAAAGGGACTCAAACTGTTCCAAAGTACAGTCTGCCGTACTGTCCAGAATGTCAAGGAACTCGCCCGAGCTCATGGTGCTTTTATCCTTATTGCGCTCTAAAATCTCGTTTTCAAAAAATTTATCTTTCTTTTCCATCGTCCTGTCCTCCGCTACGATTCTTTATTTTTAAGTTTGTTTATGTACTCGAGGAGCGCCTCAGCGCCGCCGTCTGTAATTTTTTTGTCGTATTCCGCCTTGAGCTTTTCCTTTTCAAGAGCCTCAATCAGCTCTGTAAGCACGCCCTTCCCGTTGTCGGAAAAGGTCTGCCTCGCCGCCATCAACATTACCGCCTTGGAAACCTCCTCGGGGCTCAGGCTCTCCTTGGAGAGAATCGGCTCACGCCCCGCCTCAAAGTCGGGCAGGAACGCAGTAAAGATTTTGGCATTGAACTCGGTAAGAAAGCTCTCTGCGTTAAACTGTTCGGAAACGTCTCTGTAAAACTCGGGGTGCAAAAGAAGAATCCCTAAGATTTTTTCTTCAATCATCGCCGCCGCAGGCAGTTTGATTTTATCACGGTTAAGCTTATCGCCAAATCCCAGAGTGTTTTGAATCTCCTTATGCTCAAAATCGTTTTGCTTCTTTTTTACCGTAAACTTCACCTTGCGTTCCACCTCATCCGTGACCGCCTGGTAACTGATTTCAAGCTTTTTGGCAATCCTCGCGGCGCAAACCTCCCGTTGCGCCTTGCTCTCGCTCCGTGCGGCAAACTCCGCCAGTGCGTTAAGTGCCCTCAGCTTCTCTTCCGGGATCTCCAAATTGTACCGTTCCGCAATCTCGTCGATCTGGTAATCTATCTGTCCGCTTGAAGCGGAAAGCACCCGTTTAAACGCATCCGCCCCGAACTTTTTAATGTACTCATCGGGGTCTTTTACCGAAGAACCCAAATTAATGATTTTGGCAGAAACGCCAACTTGGGAGAGAAGCTCAATTCCCTTTAACGTCGCCTTTCGACCGGCGGCATCAATGTCGTACGCCAGATAAACCTGCTTTGCGTGCCGTGCAATTATCCTCGCCTGTTCGGCAGCAATCGCCGTTCCCAGCGTTGCCACCGCCTGCCCGAATCCCGCTTGATGAAGCGCAACCGCATCCACGCAGCCTTCGCACATGATAAGACTGCCGTCGGTGGTGTTTTTCGCAAAATTCATGGCAAAAATAAATTTGCTCTTTTTAAATGCGGGAGTGTCCGAGGTGTTGACGTACTTACGCTCGTCCTCCTCGTTAAGCCGTCTGGCAGAGAACCCTAAAACGTCGCCGTTTATGTCGATAA
>JAFXKQ010000064.1 GCA_017531625.1 Clostridia bacterium
AGCTGTACATACGCCTCTCTTCTGGGGAGCCTGTACGTTTGTTGTTTCCTTCTTAAGAGTGTTTAAACCCTTTAAGAGTGCAGGAGCCTTGGACTTCTTTTCGGATACCTCTCTGCCCTTTCTTACGAGCTGGTTAAAGGTTGGCATTATTTCACCTCCAATAAAAATTTATGTCTATGGGCATAGTTGTCCCACAACATTCAATATTATACACAAAAATAAGGCGAAAGTCAAGAATTTCATACTTTCGTATAAAATTTCGGAACTTTCGCCATTTTCTATGAAATTTTAACTGCAGTTTTGTGCAATTTTATCACACAACATCAGTTTCCTGAGTATCACCATCTTCGTCATCTTCCTCAGGTTCCATACCTGTACCTGCGGGGATAAGCTTACCGATGATAACATTTTCCTTAAGACCAAGGAGCGGATCTGCCTTGCCGTGGATTGCAGCATCGGTGAGGACTCTTGTTGTTTCCTGGAAGGAAGCAGCAGATAAGAAGCTGCTTGTTGCAAGAGCTGCCTTTGTGATACCGAGGAGAACGGGTGAACACTGAGGATAGTTAACCTCTTCACCGTTTGCCTTAACCTCGTCAAGCTTTGCAATAATTTCAGCAAGTTCGTTCTTGTCGATAACGGAAGCGGGGAGGAGATAAGAATCGCCGGGATCGTCAACTCTCACCTTTCTCATCATCTGGCGTACAATAACTTCGATATGCTTATCGTTGATATCTACACCCTGTGTACGGTAAGCTCTCTGAACTTCACTGATGATATAGTTCTGAACAGCCTGCTCACCCTTAACGAGAAGAATGTCGTGGGGGTTGAATGAACCTTCGGTGATAGGATCACCTGCTTCCATATATACGCCGCCCTCTTCAAGACCTCTCTTGATTCTGTAACCGAAAGGTACGGGATATGCTTCCTCTGTACCGTCGTCAGCGGTAATGATAGCGTGGCGTGTCTTCTTGATTTCCTCGAAGCGGAGCTTACCGGAAATCTTTGTGATAATTGCGCTGGACTTAGGCTTACGGCTTTCAAAGAGTTCTTCAACACGGGGAAGACCTTGTGTAATATCTTCCGCACCGGCGATACCACCGGTATGGAAAGTTCTCATTGTAAGCTGTGTACCGGGTTCACCGATAGACTGAGCTGCGATAATACCAACAGCCTCGCCCTTTGTGATGGATTCGCCGTTTGCAAGTGACGAACCGTAGCACTTAGCACATACACCCTGCTTAGCTGTGCAGGCAAGAACAGAACGGATTTCAACCTTCTGTACGCCTGTTGCAACAATCTTTGCTGCGTCAGCGTCAGTCATGAGCTTATCCTTGGAAACTAAAACGTTGCCGTTTTCGTCAAGGAAATCATTTACAAGATATCTGCCTGCAAGACGTTCTGCAAGAGGCTCGATATTGTTCTTGTCATTGTAGATGTCGAATACCTCGATACCCTTTGTAGCGCCGCAGTCGTCCTCGCGGATGATAACTTCCTGAGAAACGTCTACGAGACGACGTGTAAGGTAACCCGAGTCAGCTGTACGGAGAGCTGTATCCGCAAGACCTTTACGCGCACCACGGGAAGAAATAAAGTATTCCATGATATTTAAGCCTTCACGGTAGTTG
>JAFXKQ010000065.1 GCA_017531625.1 Clostridia bacterium
AGGAGAAAAAGCGACGCAGCGGCATAGCAACGGAGCTTTTGGGTTTTGTTTTCCGTGAGTTGAGTGCCGAGGGGGGAGAGAGCCTTTCCCTTGAGGTCGCAAGCAGAAACGAGGGCGCTGTCCGTTTTTACGAAAACTTAGGATTTCAGGAAGTGGGCAGAAGAAGGGGATTTTACCGTAACCCCACAGACGATGCTTTGGTTATGATGAAGTCTGTTTGACGCAAGCTGTTCTTGTGCTCAGGTCATTTTATAAAAACAAAAATAAAAACAAATCATCAGAATTAAAGAGGAAAATTTTAGTTTATGAAAATTCTTGCAATAGAGTCATCCTGTGACGAAACCGCCGCCGCCGTCGTCGAGGACGGAAGAAAGGTGCTTTCGAGCGTGGTGGCTTCACAGGTTGACATTCACGCTCTTTACGGGGGAGTAGTTCCCGAAATTGCTTCAAGAGCGCACACCGAGGCGATCTGCGGTGTGGTAAGCGAGGCAATAAAAAAGGCGGGCTTGGAAACAAAAGAGCTCGACGCCATTGCGGTTACTTATGCTCCGGGATTGATAGGAGCTTTGCTTACGGGCTTGAGTTTTGCCAAGGGGCTCGCTTACAGTACGGGGTTACCGCTCATCCCCGTCCACCACATAAGAGGGCACGTTGCGGCTAATTACCTTGCTTTTGAAGAGCTTAAACCGCCCTTTGTTGCTTTGGTCGTAAGCGGAGGCCACACTTCGCTTCTGAGGGTGAACAGTTACACGGATTACGAAACGGTTGGAGTTACCCGAGACGACGCTGCCGGAGAGGCTTTCGATAAGGCGGCAAGGGTTTTGGGGCTTCCGTACCCCGGCGGTGCGGCAATGGACAGGCTTGCACATCTGGGCAATAAAAAGGCATTTAAATTCACGGTCAGCCACGTTGACGGAGCACCTTGCGATTTTAGCTTTTCGGGCTTGAAAACAGCGGTGATAAACCTTGTTCACAACGAAGAGGCGAGGGGGCACGTTATGGATGACAGCCTGCGTGCAGACGTTGCGGCGTCCTTTACGGAGGCGGCGGTTAAAACCGTTTGCCGTGGGGTTGAGGGACTTTATGCCGAGGGAGAGGCGCTTCCTTTGGTGCTTGCGGGCGGAGTTGCCGCAAATTCTCATTTGAGGGTGGCTCTTTCGAGCTTTGCGGAAACACGTGGAGTTAAGCTGTTTATGCCTCCGCTTTCCCTTTGCGGAGACAATGCGGCGATGATCGCTTCCCAGGCTTATTACGAGGCGCTGGCGGGTAAAAAAGCGACCCTTGACCTCAACGCTTACGCTTGCATGGAGGCGTAGAATTTGACTTTATACAGTTAATGCATAGAACATAATGCGGCATTTGTAATGTGGAAAACTTTTATCGAGAAATGCCAAATTTTGAAAAAATCAGTGTTTTAGCCCCTTTTCAACACCTAAAAATGTGGAAAACTCTGTGGAAAAGAGGAAAACCCCACATTATGGACACAGAAAACACCAAATTATGTGAACTTCAAGGTTGTGGATGAAAATCCGGAAATCCTCGCCTTATAAGGTGAAATTAAGTGAATAAAATTTTGCGGATAAGGAGACATAAAGAAAATGTTTGAGCAGGAAAAGAAACGTGCATTAGAGCATTTTGAAAAACTTCTCGATGAACAGCTGGCAAGAGCTGAGAGAATAAAGGCGACGAAGGAGTTTGTGGACTACGCTAATCTCGACCGTCTTGTTATCGGAGTGTGCGGCGGCGATGGAATAGGGCCGTACATTTCTCAGGTCAGCAAGGACATGCTGGAGCATCTTTTGAAAGAAGAGATCGAAGCGGGCAAGGTTGAGCTTAGAGAGATCAACGGTCTTACCATCGAAAACCGTGCCGCTTGCGGTAAAGCTATTCCCGACGACGTGCTTGCAGAGCTTAAAGAGTGTCACGTCATTCTCAAAGGTCCGACCACAACTCCCAGACAAGGCGATCCGTGGCCCAACATTGAGAGCGCAAACGTGGCTATGCGTAAAGAGCTTGACCTTTTTGCAAACATGCGTCCCGTTAAAGTGCCCGACCAGGGAATTGACTGGGTCTTCTTCCGTGAGAACACAGAGGGCGGTTACGCTGTGGGAAGCAAGGGCATAAACGTAAACGATGATCTGGCGTTTGACTTTGTTGTTACCACAACCGAGGGAACCGAGCGAATCGCAAAGCTTGCTTTCGAGTACGCAAAGAACAACGGCATCAACCGTGTTGACATCGTAACAAAGGCAAACGTAATCAAGACAACGGACGGAAAATTCCTCAACATCTGCAAGGAGATTGCAAAGGATTATCCCAACATTGCTGTTGATGATTGGTACATTGACATCATGACGGCGAAGCTTGTTGATGAAAAGCGTCGCAGAGATTTTAGAGTAATGGTGCTTCCCAACCTTTACGGCGACATTCTTACGGACGAAGCGGCAGAATTCCAGGGCGGTGTGGGAACTGCGGGCAGCGCAAACATTGGTAAGCGTTATGCAATGTTTGAGGCGATCCACGGTTCTGCGCCCAGAATGGTAAGCGAGGGACGTGCTCAGTACGCAGACCCTTGTTCCATGCTCAGAGCAGTAGTTATGCTTCTCAGACACATTGGAAGGACAGATAAGGCAGAGGCCCTTGAAAAGGCTATGGACATTTGTTGCTACGAGGAAAAGGCGGTTGTCATCACGGGCAGACCCGACGGAGCAACGGGCAAGGAGTTTGGAGAGTACATAAAGAGTAAGCTTTAAACTTGGGTACAAGAAAATAAAAGGAAAAAACTCAGAAACATAAAAATTCCCCCTGCTTTAACTGCCGTGACGGCGGGGAAAGCAGGGGGAATTTGTTAATCGTGTTGTTCGTGATCGGAAGAAGCGTGTTTTTCGGCTCTTGAACGCTTGAAGCGTAAAATGCGATTGTACACGTAGATTCCGAGAAGGCTGACAGCCGAAGTTGCAATAAAAATCAGGATGGCGGCGAGAAAATCACGTTCCATCAGGCTGTGACCTCCGATGGTTGAAGAAACCACCGAAGGGATTCTCGCAACCGTCGTAATGACAGAAAACTCAACAAGCTTCATTCTCGTAAGTCCGATGAAGTAGGTAATCAAGTCCTTCGGGGTGCCGGGAATGAAGTAGAGAAGAAAAACCGTGCGTTTTAGCTTTTTCTCACTGTTGAGAAAGCGTAACTCGTCGATTTTGCCGGGGTCTACAAACAGCTCCACGAACTTTTTGCCCACGGTTTTAGTCAGCAGAAAAATCAGAGAAGAGGCTAACGTAACGCCACCGAGGCATAGCAAAGTGCCTACAAACCAACCGAAGGCCGCGCCCATTCCGATTTCTACGATTTCGCCTGGAATAAAGGCGATTACCACCTGCAAAAACTGAATGCCCAAGGCGATGAGGTATTTTTCAGGCCCTAAGGAGTCAATGTAAACCTTGAATTCTTCCGGTGAGCTGAAATTGGTTTTAATCCCTTTCCACAGCCAGATCCCAAAAGCGCTGATGGCGGCTACGGTTATGACGGCGGAGACGACCGCAAGAATCTTTTTCTTTTTGTTGAGGGTTGTTTTAGTACCCATTCTGTTTTTAAGCTGAAAGCTTACTCCTTGCTTTTCAAAAATGCGACTGTGCGCTCGATTGCGTCCTTGGAGTCGTACCAGGGCTCGTTTTCGAAACGGTAGTCAAACTTTTTGCAGAACCAAGAAATGTCGTTTCTTAATTTGTCCAGCGCTTCGGTAACGATTCTGCTTGCGTCCGTGACCAGGTCGCTGTTGTAGGGCTTTGAAAGTCTGCCCGCACATTCAAGCAAGCGACGGTAATGGGGCAGGCAGAAAACCTTTTGTTTATTGAACTTTTCTCTGAATTCTTTTTCCCTTGCGTAGAGAACGGCGGCGGTTTCGATCATGTTTGCAAAATTGTGTTCGATTCGTTCGCAGACATAACAGCTTTTGTTTAGCTCGTCGATGCGCTTGATGGGGCGAGCTGCTTTGTTCTTTGCGAGAAGTCCGCCCAGAGCGATGTCCTCTTTAACCACGTCCAGATGGCTTTCCAGCATAAGGGCGAGTCCGAGTCGGTTCTTGCGGGTCATCATTTTGGAAAAGTGGTCTTCGCAAAAGCCTCTTTCGTTGGTTTTGATTCTCACATCGGGTTCCATCATGGAGGCGCCGAGAATGAGGTCAAGCTCATTGTTTTCCAGCTTCTCGTACAGACGGCAGAATGGGCAACCGCCCTCGTGGTCGTCGAAAGCTTCGTTGACGGGGATTGTGTAAATTTGTTCTTTCATGCCGCTTACCTCCGATTTTACCCAAAGCTTTGCGGGTTGAACCCTTGACTTAGGTTCTGCTGTACCCGTTTAAACGCAAGTCTTTGGTTAGTATCGGAATTATACAACAGTTTTCAACTTTTTTCAAGGGGTTACGATGAAATACAGCATAAACGGAAACGAAATCATCATTACAGAAACAGACATAGATTTAAAAAAGACCTTTGACTGCGGTCAGTGCTTCCGTTTTGAGGAACGGGACGGCATTTTTGAGGGGGTCGCTTTCGGAAAGCTTCTCAGGTGCCGTCAGGTCGGAAAAGACAGCATCGCGCTCGAATGCGGAGAAGAGGATTTTCTTTCTCTGTGGTCTGATTTTTTGGACTTGGAGGGGGATTACGGGAAAGCAAAGGATTTTTTGTCCTTTGACAAGACGATGCTGGATGCCATGGCGGCGGGAAGCGGAATCCACATCATGCACCAAGACCCGTGGGAAACGCTTTGCTCCTTCATCATCTCGCAAAACAACAACATTCCCAGGATCAAAAAAATCATCTCCGCTCTTTGCACTTTTCTCGGTGAGGAAATCGGGGACGGGGTTTACTCGTTCCCAACGGCGGAAAAGATTTTGGCAGCGGGCGAAGAGGGGCTTGCTCCCATAAAAAGCGGATTCCGTGCCAAGTATCTCCTTGATGCCGCAAAAAAAGTTGCCTCGGGCGAACTTGTGCTCGAGGCGCTGAAAGGGCTTGACCGTGAAACGGCGTTAAAGCGGCTTATGGATGTAAAGGGCGTGGGTCCAAAGGTTGCAAGCTGCATAGCGCTTTTTTCTCTGGGTTACACAGATGCCTTTCCCGTTGACGTGTGGGTTAAGCGGATAATTGCGGCTTACTACGGGGAAGGGTTTGACCCCGCCGTGTTCGGAAAGCACGCAGGGCTTGCTCAACAGTACCTTTTCTATTACGAGAGGGAAAAGTCAAAGGTTTAAAAGGCGTGCTTCATAATTAATGTGTAGAGAAGCATAAGGATTCCAACGCACAGACAGGGCAACAGTAAAAAAATTATCTTTTTGAGCACAGACTCTTTTCTCCTTTCTTTGCTGAGAGAGCGGGGAAACGCTTACTGCTATTTTTCCCTTAAGCCTGTCAGTGTATGCAGTCTTGAACAGAAAACAAGGTGAATTGCAGAAAAATCGGGGTGACGCCCCGATTTTTCAACTTTAAAGAAACAAGTTATTTTTCTTTTTCGTGTTCTGTGCCTGTGTCAGCGGTCTGAGGGCAGCGTGCGAACCGCTGCCCTCTCTTTTCAGAAAAACATAAAGGACGGTTTACTCCGCTATGTTTTTAGCCTTAGCCGCAGCAGCAGCAAAGAATGACGATGGCGATTAAGATGATAATCCAGCAATTGTTGTTGCCGAAGAACGAATCAACACAGCTCATAATTCTGCCTCCCTTCTCTACCATAGTATGTGGTAAGGCTAAAAGTGTGTGGAAAAATGCCCCTGTATGCGTTGACAAAAGGTGATACGCTGTGTTATAATCGATTTAAAGAAGAAATTCTGTCGGTTCAGAAACTTTTTAAACGTAATCATAAATTTTTAGGAGGATTTTCATTATGGGCAAGTTTGTTGTTAAAGAAACTGCAACGGGTGTTAAGTTTGACCTTAAGGCAGGTAACGGCGAAGTTATCGCTACTTCCGAGGTTTATACCACAGAGGCTGCTTGCATGAACGGCATTGAAAGCGTTAAGGCTTGCTGTGTTGGCGAAATCGAAGACCAGACAGTAGAACCCGTAGCACAGGTTAAGCACCCCAAATTTGAACTTTACCAAGACAAAGCAGGGGAATTCAGATTCAGACTCAAGGCAAAGAACGGTCAGGTTATCGCTACTTCCGAAGGCTACAAGGCTAAGACTTCATGCCTTAACGGCATTGAGAGTGTGAAGAAGAACGCTCCCGAAGCAACTGTTGAAAAAGCCTAAATTTTGTCCGGGCTTGAATAAACCTCACCGCTCGCCGTAGTCACTACGGCTTCGGGTTCCGTTTACCCAATCCGAACAAAATTACATTTGACCGGGCTCGAATAAACCTCACCGCTCGCCGTAGTCACTACGGCTTCGGGTTCCGTTTACCCAATCCGAACAAAATTACATTTGACCGGGCTTGAATAAACCTCACCGCTCACAGTAGACGTTACGGCTTCGGGGTTTCGTTTGTCCGATCTGAACAAAATTACATTTGACTTTCAATTAAAGAGGAAAACCTGTTTCGCTTAGAAACGGGTTTTCTTTTTTTGTTTTCTGTTTTTGCTGTGTTTGTTTCTCTGCGGAGTCATTTTGTGCTCTTGTGCAACGAAAAAACGCAGGCTTTTGACCTGCGTTTTTAACCGGGAATTAAAACAAAATTTTACTCGGAAAAAACTTCAAATTTATAACCTACGCCCCAAACCGTTTTGAGTACCCACTTGTCGGATGCACCTTCAAGCTTTTCACGCAGTCTCTTGATGTGAACGTCAACCGTTCTGCTGTCGCCAAGGTAATCGAAGGACCAGACCTTGTCAAGAAGCTGATCTCTTGTGAACACACGGTTATAGTTGGAAGCAAGGAAGTAAATGAGTTCAAGCTCCTTGGGAGGCAAGTCAACGGGTTTTCCGCCGATTTTAAGCTCGTACTTCTGAAGGCTTATCTCAATGTTGTCAAATTTAATCAGCTCGCCATCGGAAGAGTCGTGCTTTGTATAACGCCTGAGGACAGCCTTGATTCTTGCAAAAACTTCTTTAATGTCCAGGGGTTTAACAATGTAATCGTCTGCCCCCAGTTCGAGACCGAGAACCTTGTCTATGGTTTCGCTCTTTGCGGAGATGAAGATGATGGGCTTGGACGAATGTTCTCTTATCTCACGGCAAACCTGCCAACCGTCCTTTTTGGGCATCATGACGTCAAGAAGAACGAGGTCGGGCTCGTATATGCGGAAGGATGAAACACCTTCAACGCCATCGGAGGCAGTTCTTACTTCGTAGCCCTCTTTTTCCAAATACATACGTAACAGCTCGCAGATGTTGCTGTCGTCGTCGATAATGAGTATCTTTGTCACTGTAATCCCCCTCCCCGGTAAAGCGGAGCCGTC
>JAFXKQ010000066.1 GCA_017531625.1 Clostridia bacterium
CGGTAAATGCTGCCGAAAACAGTTTGATAAAAGCTTTGTGTTTTTGCGGCCGTCACTCTCTGCAGATTTATTTGATTCATCAGCCACTGATTTTTCTTGTGTTGTTAATTGTTTTATAAAACTCTTTACCGGGTCAAAAAAATTAATGGGCTGTTACGGATTCTGTCCGTAACAGCCCATCTTTAATTTAAAATGTCTTAAAAATCTTCGTCGTCTTCGTCTTCATCCTCGTTGTAATCATCGTCTTCTTCTTCGTAATCTTCATCGTCGTCGCTCTCATCATAATCAAGGTATTCATCGTCTTCGTCGTCATCGGCGTTACGCCACTTGACAATAAAGAGGATTCCGCCGCCAATAACAGCGAGAGCAATGATAATGATAAGGATTATAGAGCCGATTCCGCCGTTGTCATTTTTGGGTTCGGTGCTGCTTACACTTGATTCTTCGTTTAACACACAATTGATTGTCACGGTCAAATCGTCCTGTACGTCGGAAACGGTATAAAATCCTGTATCTCCGTCCCAGTTTACGTCAGTAATCTTTGAATCGTCTAGATATAAGCTTGAGAAACTGTAATCGGTTTTAGCTTTAAAGTTTATATCAAGAGAAGCTCCTGCCGCAACTATTGTATCGTTAGCGGGTGTAACTGACAACGTTGTTTTATCATAATCAACTGTTACTTTAAATGTTTGACCCGTGTATTTAACAAGGGTAAAGAATTTGCTTGTATCGAGTGTAAGTTCGATGTTTTTATCACCCTTAACACTGAGAAGGCCTGCGTTTTCAGCAACCGGATTAAGAGAGTCTGAAGCAGGTGTATAGTTTAAAAGCTCCATGGTTGTGTCTATGTATGAAGCCGAGGTAGTAAGCATGAGAACTGTTCCGGCCGGAAGAGCGAAATTTTTGTTTTCGTTTCTTTCAATGACATAGAACATCTCATGGTCATATTTATCAGGTGAAAGACTTCCGACAGCGTTGCTGACGTAATTGTAAAGCGTTGTTTCGTCGTTTATGTTTATTCCGAAATCAATGCTTTTTCCGTTGTTATTGAAGACAGGATTTGCCGGGATAGACCAAATGTAATCACCGGAAACACCTATTTCAATCTCTTTACCGGCGGTTTCAAGTCTGTTGAGAACCTCGGAGCTAATAAGAGTTTTTTCGCTCAGATCAATGAAAATTTTTGCTCCGTCCCAATTAACATTGTCGACGGTAACAGCGTTTTCGGTACTTACCTCGTAAGAGCTGTCTTCAGAGGTGGAATCAGAAGTATCAGCGGAGGAGGGGGGCAAAGAACTATCTTCCTTGCTGGACTCGTCCGGCTCTTCCTCTTCTTCCCAAACGGCTACGATTTCGGAGTTTCTCGCAATGTTTGAAAGTGTGTATTTTCCGTCACTGATGCTTACGGTTTCGCCGTCCACCTTTACAGACTTGAGGAAATAGCCGTCTCTGGGAGTGAAAGTAAAGGTGATAGAGCCACCCTCCTGTATGTATTGAGTGGAGTTAGGGGAGATGATTCCGCCGTAATTACATGATGTTGTAACGGTATAGGTGGTTATCGGAACGGTAAGGTGTTCAAAGCTGAGATAAATCTGATGTTCCGAAGATACGGGGCTGATCGTGTATCTGCCGCCTTCAATGCTGTCCTTAATGTTTGAACCGTTATCAGTAGCTGACTCAAGTTCAAAGTCCATGTCTGCGGCAATGTAAAGAACTATGTTCGTGCCTTCTTTAACTTTGAGAGTAACATTGGTATCGTAAACCTTTTCTTCGCCTTCGACCTGAACTGTTCCGCCACCATCGTTAATAATGATGATGTTGTAAAGCTTAACAAAGCTTACTTTAACTGTTTTATCCTCGTCGAATACCACCGTGAAGGTGTTGTCTTCGGTGATTTCGACAGCTTTTTCTCCTATCAGAACTTCTCCCACCGCATAGCCGTTTGACGGGGTGAGGGTGCATGTAACAGAAGTATCTTTTGTAGCGACGTAGTTGCCTGTTGAATCGGGGGTAAGGGGAACGCTGAGCTTTCCGTTTTCGCCGATTTCAAATTTAATCGTCTGTGTAGCTATGGTACGAAAGCTTACCTTTACTGTGTAGTCACCGGAAGCCCCGTTGATGCTGAATGTGTTGTCGGTAACAACAGCTTCAACTCCGTTAATGAGAACTTTATCAACAAGAAATCCTTCTTCGGGAGTGATCGTAAACAAAGTGTTCGAATCGCTTGGTACGATATAGTAATTCTCTTCCTGCATAGGAGAAACCGTGCCACCGTCTTCGATTTGGAAAGTTATGAGGGAACCTTCAACCTTTTTGAAAACGGCACTCACAGTATAGTCAACGTACATATCTACATCTTTGGTGATTACGGTATCGTTGCTTTCAACTATGTGCTTTATTTCGTTAATGGTATAGCTTGCAATTTTGTATCCGGCATCAGCTTTGATTGTGATTTTTACATTCTCGCCTTTGTTGTATTCGGAAACACCGTCAGTACCTTCGGGCGTAATCTTACCGCCGGTACTTTGAGCAACGGTAACCGTGTACTTTTCCTGTGGCGGTAGGGTGGATTCAAAATTGATCTTAACCTCTACGTCATCCTTGACGGTAACTTTGAGGATGCTACTCTCTTCAACGTATTCAAAGGCTGAACTGGTGTTAACCGTTTCGTAATTTAAAATTTTATAATTTTCGTTGGGTACTATTACTATTTCAACGATTTCGCCCACGCTGAAATCACCGCTTGTGACGTTGGAAGTCCCTTTAATGTAGGCGGTACCGTTCCCGTCAGTGGTAACTTTTAAGTTTTTGGTCGGGGCATTGCTCGGCGATTTCTTAAAAGTAACGGAAACATTGACACCGGACTTAAGTGCTGAAACCACATAGTTACCGTGTGCGTCGGGAGGTATAACTTTATCATCGGCTTTGAAGGAGTCTACCGCATAACCGTCACTGGGAGTAACTCCGAAAGTAATCTCTGTTCCTTCTTCAAACTTAATTACGCCGCCTTCAAGGGTTCCGCCGGATAAGACGGAAACTTTACCGTTTTCCCCAACGGAAAGGGTGGCTGTAATCTCGGCAGCGCTGGATTGCACTACGCAAAGGGGGAGAATAAGAATCAGACTGAGCAAGATGCTTAAAGCTTTTCTCATAGTTAAAAATCCTCTCAAGACAAAATGTAAAACAACAAAACTCCGGATTTAACCGTGAAACACGAACGTTGCCAATACTGTGAACAGGTAAAACAGTAGAAAAAACTGTTCGGATGGTTGACAGAAATAAAAAACGATGTTATACTGTCAGAGTAATTATACTAAATTATTAAAGGAAATTCAAGCCCTCGGACGAATTTTTAATTCGGAAAATTAAGGGGGCGTGTTTTTCAGTTAGTGAGAGGTGGATTGTATGGCTGAAAAAAAGATGGTTGAAGACATTACTTCAATGGACGAAGACTTTGCAAAATGGTATACAGACATTGTAAAAAAAGCAGAACTTATTGAGTATACAAGTGTTAAGGGTTGTATGGTTATCAGACCCTACGGCTATGCTATTTGGGAAAACATTCAAAAGATTCTTGACGGTATGTTTAAGGCGACAGGCCACGAAAACGTTTGTATGCCTATGTTTATTCCCGAAAGCCTTTTGCAAAAGGAGAAGGATCACGTTGAGGGGTTTGCTCCCGAGGTTGCATGGGTTACTATGGGTGGCAGCGAAGTGCTTGAAGATCGTCTTTGCGTCAGACCGACGTCCGAGACACTTTTTTGTGAACATTACGCTAACATTATTCATTCTTACCGTGATTTACCCAAGCTTTATAATCAATGGGTAAGCGTGGTAAGATGGGAGAAAACAACCAGACCCTTCCTTCGTTCGAGAGAGTTCTTGTGGCAAGAAGGGCATACCATCCACGCTACGGCGGAAGAGGCTATCGAAGAAACAGAACGTATGCTCAACGTATACGCTGACCTTTGCGAAAACTATCTTGCAATCCCCGTCATAAAGGGTAAGAAAACAGAGAGCGACAAGTTTGCCGGTGCGGTTTCCACCTACGCTATTGAGGCGCTCATGCACGACGGCAAGGCTCTCCAGGCGGGAACGAGTCACTTTTTCGGCGACGGCTTCGCAAAGGCGTTTGACATTACTTACACAAACAAAGAGAATAAAAAGATCAATCCGTTCCAGACCAGTTGGGGTGTTACCACCAGACTCATCGGTGCTATTATCATGACTCACGGTGATAACAACGGTCTTGTTCTTCCTCCTGCTGTAGCACCTGTTCAGGCGGTTATAATTCCTATTGCTCAGCACAAAGAGGGTGTTCTTGAAAAATGCGCAGAGATAAAGGAAAAGCTTTCCTCTAAGTACAGAATAAAGCTTGATGATTCCGACAATTCCGCAGGTTGGAAATTCTCTGAGTACGAGATGAAGGGCGTTCCTGTACGTATTGAGATGGGTCCCCGTGACATTGAGGCGGGGCAATGCGTCATTGTTACACGCCATAACGGCGAAAGAACAGTGGTTGCTCTTGATGAGCTTGAGGTTGTTCTCGAACAAAAGCTCAAAGAAGTTCACGACGGTCTTTATAATAAGGCGTTGGAAAACCGTGAGAAGCGTACTTATTCCTGCACCACGACAGATGAAATTATCGAAGCTCTAAAAGAGAACGGCGACGGCTTTGTTAAGGCGATGTGGTGTGGCGATGAGGAGTGTGAAGACGCAGTTAAGGAAAAGACAGGGGTTTGCTCCCGCTGCATTCCTCTTGAAGGCGAAGCATTCAGTGATGTTTGCGTCTGTTGCGGAAAGCCTGCTAAACATCTTGTTTATTGGGGCAAAGCTTATTGATTCGCACTGTTTAATTTGTTTTCATCTGAAATTGACGGTAGATTTTGTCTGCCGTCTTTTTTTATCCCATTTTTACTTTTTAGTGCTTATAATGAGAAATTTTTAATATTTTTTGCGCTAACTACTTGCGGTTTTTGCGTTTTAGGTGTATTATGTAAAAAAGAATGGCGAGGTTTTTGCTACAATTCCTTAATGCTTATTTACAGCGTGAAAAATCGGAGGGATTTTCCTTATGAGAAAAGCTGCGGTTGCCTTTTTAATTATAGCTCTGAGCTGTTTGATTGTAACGGTTGCTGTTTCGGTTTTCAGGGGTTCTGATGTTGCACTTCTGGTTTCAGAAATTGAGATAGAGTCCGCGGTTCAAGGTGAGGACGGAGCTGTTGAAATTGAGTTTAGTCTTAACAAAAAAGGCTATTATTTTTCCGATTACAAAATTGAAGTCGGTAAAGATGACATAGAGAAAGACAAGACGGTTTATTATGTTACGTTCTATGCCTCGTTGGGCGGAGGGTACGAAGTCAACAGCGACGGGTTTTATACCATAAACTTAAAGGTTGATGAGGGGGCTCTTGCTGTAAAACAAAGGGACATTATTGCGGACTCCAACATACTTAAACTGGTATGGAGCGACGACACAAAGGAGACTACGGAGGACAAGGTTTAAAATGAGAATAAATGCCGTAAAGAAGATTATTGCATTTTTTGTGATGCTCGCTTGCGTTGTGAGCGTTTGCGGTTGTAAACAGGAAGAAACCAAGGAAACCTATGATACAGCAAAAAATCAAATAGGCGGTTATACTTTTGAGTATCCCGATTATTACGAGATTGTCTATGAGGGCAGCTCTACTTACATTACCGTCGGCGGTACAACAGGCAGGGCTGAAAGTGCACGTGTAAGCGTGGAAGTAAGAGATGCCGAAAATGTTACTGACTTAAAAGCTTTTTGGAACAACTGTAAGAACGGCCTGTCAACATCCCTGCGTGAGCTTGAACTCGTAAAAGAAGAATTTGACAAAAAAGTTGGCGGTGAGGACGGAACCGACGCTGTCAGAGTTGAGTATTTTGCTAAATTCAACGGAGCACCCGTTCTTCAAATAAAAGATTCGGGCGATGATGTTACATACAGATTCATCCAGTACTTCACGTTAGTTGAAAAGAAAATTTTTACGTTCACTTATGTAAGCGTTAATAACTATGACGGACTCTCCTCCATTGAAAAAGCGGTTGACAGCTTTGAGACTTTTGAGTCGGAATACACCGCCCCTGAACCCGAAGCGGGCGAGAACGGACTTTTACACGCTGAAAACAGTAAAGGAGACTTTAGTTTTGATTACTCTTCTGACTGGGTTCTCGAAAGAGAAGAGGCTTATACAGTAATTTCCAAGGGCAAGGCAAGCATTAGCGTTATAGTTTCGGCACTTTCGGATACAACGATGGGTGCGGGTAATTACTGGGATGCAGAGAAAGCTAAGCTTGAAGAAGGTTTTTCTGATTTTTCCTTCGTTGAACAAGAAGAAATTCTTCTCGATGGGGTTAAGGCGTTGAAAGTTCAGTACAAACTGACTCTAACGGACAAGGCATACAATTTTGTTCAAGTTTATTCTGTTAAATCCGGGCTTATCTACACCGTAACCCTTACCGCAAACGACGAAGATCTAAACATGGCAAACCTTGGTTTAAATACCCTTATTGACACCTTTGAGTTTGAATAAATGAACATAGAAAATAAGATTCCTTTAACAGTCATTATCGGGGCTACAGCTTCCGGAAAAAGCTCACTGGCTCTTAAATTAGCCAAGGCGTTTAACGGCGAATTGATCTCTGGGGATTCTATGCAGATTTACCGTGGGATGGACATAGGAACTGCCAAACCTACGGAAAAAGAAAGAGAAGATGTAAAGCATCATCTTGTTGACATTGCCGACATTGATGAAGTTTTTTCTGCGGGGCGGTTTGTCGAACTTGCAGC
>JAFXKQ010000067.1 GCA_017531625.1 Clostridia bacterium
AACGTGGACTTCAAGACCGATGACAGTTTCGTACTTCATGCTACTTACCCTCCTTCTCGTAAAGCTTCACCAAGTCAAGCAAAGCCTTTTCGCTGAATGCCGCACCCACAATCTGAACTCCGTCCGCCGTAACTGCGGGGAGTCCCGTAACGGAAGCGGGTGCTGTGTAAAGGTTTTCCTCAAAGGCGAGGAACTTGTTTTCTTCAATTTCAGCCACGCCGTAGCTCATCTTGGAGCAGGCGGGCATGAGAACGGCGTCAAAGTCCTTAAAGAGCTTTCCGAACTCCTCACAGATGACTCTGCGGATTCTCAACGCCTTGTCATAAACTTTCATGTAATTCTCGGTGGAAAGGGTTTCCGACCCGAAAAGGATTGCGGTTTTAAGAAGCTCTCCAAACGCCTCGGTACGGCTGTTTGTGTAAAGCTCGTCGATGCCGTTGAAATTCTGCGCTCTGTAACCGTACTTAACGCCGTCGTAACGGGAGACGTTGTTGCAAAGCTCTGCGCTCATCAGAATGTTCCAAGCCACTCTTGAAGCCATGAGGATTCCGTCGTCGATTTCGCAAACCTCAACTCCCGCCTTTTCAAGGCACTGACAAAAGCGGTCGATTTTTGCCTTAACTTCTCCGTCTGCCTTTTCTGTCATTCCCTTGGCAAGAGCCACTTTCTTAACCGCCTTGCCCTCTCCTGCTTTGAGCTTCTCGCAGTCAGCTTCGGGAAGGCTGGTGCCGTCCTTGTCGTCGTGTCCCACGATGGCGCAAAGCACCTCAAACGCCTTGTCTGCCGTGGCTGCGGTAACGCTTACCGTTTCGCCCGAGCAGGCAACGGGAACCGTGCCGTAACGGGAAACCGTGCCGTAGGTGGGTTTAATGTTCACAAGCCCCGTCTGCGCCGCACCGCGTCTGGGTGCGCCGTTAACGTCAAGGCTGAGAGCTGCCGCCGCATCCCCCTTCTTTACCGCTTCAGACGCGGCGTAAACAAGGGTACCGTCCTCAAGGTTTGCTCCGTTCGCCGAGCTTTCGCCCAAGAGGTCGAAGGCAAACTCGCCCACGTCCGCCTTTCCGCCGATTTCAAACCCTGCCCCTTTAAGGCGGGTAACCGCTTCAGCTTCAAAAAGGCTCACGTAGCCGCCCAGCATTTTACTGCCGGCTTCCGTGGGGCTGTCCGTTGTCATTATCATTCCGTCAAGAACCACCGCTTTTTCTGCGGAGCTCACTTTATTTTCAGTTGTGTAAAGCATCTTTTTTCCCTCCCTTAGTAAGCCGCGTTTATTCCACTACCTTGGGAACGCACCAGTAGCCCTCGTCCGTTTCGGGTGCGCCCTTCTGCAACGCTTCCCTGCTGAAAGGCTGAGACACCTTATCCTCACGTACCACCGTAGTCAGCGGCATAACGTGAACCATTCGTACCACATTTTCCGTATCAATGGCGTTAAGAACCGCAAGCTCTGCGTCCCTTGCCACAAAAAATCCGATTACGCTCTCCTTCTCCGCCTCCGTAAGGGCGAGCTGGTTGAGCATTTCAAGTCTTCTGAGTGTTTCTCTTTCCATAAAATGCAAACTCCTTTATTAATGAGTTCAAAGGGCTTAATTCCGACTTAATTTCGGGTTAATTTTGTCTTAATTTCGGCTTGAATTCGGGTCAAATCTTAGTCTCTGACCTTAATGTGAACCTCTCGAAGCTGCTGCTCCGTAACCTCGCCGGGTGCGCCCATCATCAAATCCTGTGCGTTGCCGTTGAGGGGGAACGCAATGACGTCTCTGATGGTTTCCTC
>JAFXKQ010000068.1 GCA_017531625.1 Clostridia bacterium
ACCGATGGTAGCCTTGCACTTAACGTTGATAAGCCTCATTTCGCCACTGGGCATTCTTACCTGAGCAAATTTGCCTTCCTTTGCCATAAGCTGTGCGCTCATGCCGGCTGCTCTTGCAAGCTGACCGCCCTTGCCGGGCTGAAGCTCGATGTTGTGGATCATAGTACCTACGGGGATGGATTCGATGGGAAGCGCGTTACCAACCTTGATGTCAGCCTCTGCGCCGCTCATTACCTTATCGCCAACGTTGAGGCCTACAGGTGCGAGCATATATCTCTTTTCGCCGTCTGCGTAGAAGAGAAGTGCGATGTTAGCCGTACGGTTAGGATCGTACTCGATGGTCTTAACCGTTGCGGGGATACCGTCTTTATTTCTCTTGAAGTCTATGATACGGTATTTTCTCTTGTTTCCGCCGCCGTGATGACGAACGGTAATTCTGCCGCTTGCGTTGCGGCCTGCAGTGTGCCTCTGATCTTCAAGAAGCGATCTCTCGGGCTTCGTGCAGGTAATCTCCTCATAGGTGCTTACCGTCATGAAGCGACGAGCTGCAGATGTAGGTTTATATCTTTTGATACCCATTGATTATACCCTCCTCAATTAGGACAGCGATTCAAAGAACTGAATCGGCTTGCTGTCTGCCTTTAACTGTACGATTGCTTTCTTGTAAGAGGGGGTGTAGCCTTCGCTTCTGCCCATTCTCTTAAGCTTACCGCGTACGTTTGCAGTGTTTACGCTTTCAACCTGTACGTCAAAGAGCTTTTCTACTGCGAGTTTGATTTCCGTTTTGTTTGCCTTTTTTGCAACAACGAAGGTGTACTTCTTATCTGCAACGCCGGCGTAACTTTTCTCGGTGAGAAGAGGTTTAATAATAACGTCGTGTTCTCTCATATTACTCTGCTACCTCCTGTGCTGTTTCGGGGGAGCCGTAAGTCTCCTGAAGTTTCTCGATTGCTTCTTTTGCAAAAACAACCTTTGCGTTCTTAACTACGTCGTAGCAGTTAAGAAGCTCTACGGGCATGGTCTGGAGCTTCTGGATGTTGCCGGATGCTCTTCTAACCTTCTCGTCACCGTTTGCCATTACGAGGAGAACGGTCTTATCAAGATTGAGTGCCTTAAGGAAAGCAACCATCTCTTTGGTCTTGCCGTTTTCTACTGCAAGGTTATCTATAACAACGATTTCGTCATCTCTAAGCTTCTGTGAAAGTGCACTGAAAAGAGCAACCCTCTTCATGGTTATGTTAAGCTTCTTAGAGAAATCTCTGGACTTGGGTGCGAATACAACGCCACCATGATCCACTGGGGCGCTCTCGTGGAGCCCTGTCTTGCGTTACCCGTGCCCTTCTGTCTCCAAGGCTTCTTGCCGCCTCCGCGAACTTCGCTGCGGGTAAGGGTGCTCTTAGTACCCTGACGCATGTTGGCAAGCCTGGTAACTACTGCCTGGTGAATAAGGTCTTCCTTGAACTCTACGTTGAAGAGACCTTCCTGCAATTCCATAACGCCGGTTTCTTTACCGTTCATATTATATACTTTTACATTTGGCATTGTCATTCACGCTCCTTAACCTTTTACGCTGTTGGTAACGGTTACTATGCCGCCCTTAGGACCGGGGATAGCACCCTTGATGAGCAATGCGTTTCTTGCTGCATCTACCTTAACTACTTCGAGGTTCTGAACAGTTACTTTTTCATGACCGTACTGACCGGGCATGTGCTTGTTCTTAAATACTCTCGAGGGAGAGCTTATAGAACCCATAGAACCTACTTCCCTATGAACAGGGCCAACACCGTGCGTCTCTTTAAGTCTGTGCTGATTCCAACGCTTGATTACGCCGCTGAAACCGTGACCCTTGCTGGTACCCACTACGTCAACCTTGTCGCCTTCTGCGAAGGTTTCAACCGTAAGCGACTGTCCAACTTCATACGCGCTTACGTCTTCCAAACGGAATTCCTTAAGAACTCTCTGGCAGGGTACGCCTGCTTTCTTGAACTGGCCTGCTTCGGGCTTGTTCAAGGTCTTCTCGGAAACTTCGTCAAAGCCGAGCTTAACAGCTGCATAGCCGTCCTTTTCAACGGTCTTAAGCTGAACTACGGGGCAAGGACCTGCTTCCACAACGGTAACGGGGATTACTTTTCCATCAGCGGAAAAGATCTGCGTCATACCTAACTTTCTTCCAATGATTGCTTTATTCATCGATAAAGTTCACCTCCAAAAATATTTACAAAAAATTTGTTTTTAAAATTAAAGCTTGATTTTTACGTCTACGCCTGCGGGCAGGTGAATGCTGTCCAAAATCTTTGCGTTTGACGAGTAGATATCAATAAGTCTTTTATGAGTTCTGATCTCAAACTGCTCGCGGCTGTCTTTATACTTGTGGGGGCAGCGGAGAATGGTTACTATTTCCTTCTCGGTGGGAAGCGGAATAGGTCCGCTGATCTTTGCGCCCGCTTTCTTCATCGTCTCAACGATTCTTTCGGTAGCCTGGTCAACCATCTTATGGTCGTATGCCGCAAGTTTAATTCT
>JAFXKQ010000069.1 GCA_017531625.1 Clostridia bacterium
CAGCGTGGCGGCAGCGTGGTTACTTACGTGCGTTACTCCGAGGACAAGGTTTGTTCTCCTGTGATTTGCAGAGGCGAGGCAGACGTACTCATTTGCTTCGAACAGCTTGAAGCTGCCCGTTGGCTTGAATACCTTAAACCCGACGGACTCCTCGTTACAAACACTCAGAAAATTATTCCGATGCCCGTGGTTATCGGGCAGGCAGAGTACCCGGAAGGAATAATCGAAAGCATTAAGGCAAAGGGAATAAAGACGGTTGCTCTTGACGCGCTTTCGGCGGCAAAGGAAGCCGGCAGCGACAAGGCTGTTAACATTTGCCTTTTAGGGGCTTACGCTAAGCATTCCGAGTTTTCCAAGGACGAGTTCCTTTCCTGCATCGAAAAGTTGGTTCCCCCCAAGTTCCTCGAAATCAACCTCAAAGCTTTCAGCGCAGGTTACAGTCTTTAAAAACTGCTGTTAAAACATGGGCAAGCACCGAAAAACTCAGGTAGATTGGCTCAGATGAAAAACTAAAAAGAGGCCGGCAAAAGTTCTAAGTAAACTTAAGCCGGCCCTTTGTTTTGGAGTTATTCGTTAATCAGTGCTAATTCTTTTTCCGAGTTGATGCACTCGTTTTCCACCCAAAGCTCAAAATGCAAATGGGGTTCGTCCTCGCATTCTACGATTGCGGTTGCCCCAACGGCACCGATGATGTCACCGGTTGAAACCTCTGTTCCTACCTTGATGTTGAGGGGAACCGTTTCCGCCAAATTCTTGTAGTAGGATTTTAGCCCGAAGTCGTGGGTTATTTCAATGGTTTTTCCCATGAACGGGTCGTCTCCGATCGCAGAAACCACTCCGTCTGTGTAGGCGTAGACTGCGCTTCCGATTTCTGCGGCAATGTCAACACCGTTATGGGTACGGAAGTCGTTCATGGTTTCGGAGAAGACAAGGGTTTCTCCGTGATAGCCTTTTATTATCTTGCCGCTTGCGGGACTTGCGTAGGTGATGGCATCCACGGCTTGATCGGGCTTGTTGTCCACTTCCTCATGCTTGTCCTCGGAAACTGTGCCGCTTTTTAGATCGGTGCTCTGTTCCGTGGGCGAGGGTACATTGATGCTGTAATCGGGAATTGAAATCTCGGGGAAACTCAAATCAATTTCGTTGAGCTTGTCGCTGTAATTGTAATTGATTGACACAACACTCAATCCGATTACGGCTACCATGCACACGGCTACCGCCATGTAAAGGGAGGATGCGTACTTTCCCTTTACCTTAAAGCCTTTTTTGAGCTTTATGCCGCTGTTCTTTTTCTTGTCCTTTTTTGCCTTTTTGCTTTCGTTTTCAATGGCTTCGTTTAAGTCTTTATTCTTCTCGTCCATGCTTGAAACCCCTCCAAAAAAATTATTTGGTCATATCGAAGACCGATATTAACTCTTCTGGAGTATGTTTCCCTGCTTTTTTAGCCTTTATTCAATTGCTTTGCTCAAGATTTGTAAAAAAATGAAATGCTTGTGCCGGGATAAAAATAACGCAGGATTTCGCCGTAGCTTTTTCCGTTTTCTGCCATGAGGACGGCACTGCAACGGCTCATTCCGAGTCCGCTTCCTTTACCGTAGCAGGTTACGGTGAAGCCGTCGGCGGTAGTGATGATGACGGGACAAGCACTTTCGAGGTTTAAAAGGCTGCAAAATGTGCCGGCACTGAAAGTCAAGCCTCCTACCTCCACGGTTTTAAGCCTGTTGGTGGAGTCAAAGCGGATTGAGTTTATCCATGTTCCGTGATTACCGTCAAAGTTTACGTCGTATTGCGAAAAACGCTTTTTGAACTCTTCGGAAGTTAAGCGAACTACGGTTTTATAGTCGTCAAAATCGCTTTCGTCGAGCACCGGAACAGAGCTGAGGTAGGGGGTCGGGTTTCCGCCTGAAACCCCTTGCTCCGAGGTGAAGGAGCAGGAGGAGCAGTGAGAAAGGGCAAGGGCAGGTTTGCCGTTGTAGCTCAAGTACTTGCCCGCTGTGTCGTTAACCGCTTTGATGTAAGGCTTTAAGTCTGTCGGAACCGCAAGTGCCGCACAATGATTCTCATCTGTGCAAAGGGAATTCCCGTCGTGTGAGGGAGCGGTGGTTTCGGTCGTTCTGTAAAGAAAGACGCTCCTTAAAGCTATTGCTTGGGCTTTCATCGCCTCCGAGGGTGCTCCGTTTGGAAATGCGTGGGCAAGTGCCATTACCAGGTATTCCTCTTCCCGTAAAAAGAAGGCTCGGTTTTCCACCTTGTCATAAACAGTGTACTGTTTTCCCTCAAACCCCATTTCTTCCACCGCTTTTGTGATTCCCTCGGCTTTTGCGGAGAGAGTTGTTTCCCAATCAGGGGCTTCGGAATGTTCGGGCGAAGGTTCTCCGCTGTCCTGCGATTCTTCGTAAGGGGTGGATTCTTCGCAAGAGGTTGACGCCTCGGTTTCCGATGCTGCTGAAAGCGTTTCTTGGGAGTTTACCTGCACAGAAATGGACGTGGCTGCGCTTTTGCTGTTTAATGTAAGCTCCGATACCGTCGGCAGACAGGCTGTCCACGCTAAAATCAAAGCAAAAAATGCGGCGTACTTTTTCATAATTTTGTTCTTTCCTTTCATCGTTTTTGCCGTCAAAACATGCCGTCAACAATGGGTAATAACCAATGTTTTGTGTCGACTCGGGTGATGGACACTGTTGTTGAAGTATATGGCTTTACCACTTGGATTAATTCATTGGCTGTGACAAAAATGTGCTCGGCAAATAACTCTTTTTCAAGCGTCGGATAAAACTTTCTGTACAATCCCCATAGGGCAAAAATACTAAAAAATTTTCTGTAAACCTATTGACATAGTGCTGTATGTATGATAAAATGAGCTAAATCAAAAAAGAAAGGAAAATGACAATGAAAAAATTCACAGCTTTCATTCTTTCCGCGATCCTCCTCGTTGGTTGTTTCGCATTCTCCGCATCTGCTGCTGACGTTAACGTTGCTGCCGGCCTTACAGCTGCAGTAGTTCGTGAAGATGCAGATATCGTTTTCGGTGCTGACGGTAACGTTCACGCTTCCGGCGCACAGTCTCTCGCAGTTCTTACTGACGGCGACCGCGGTGCTACTCAGGCTACTTGCCTTGAGCTCCTCGGCACAGCTAAGAAGTGGACCATCACTTTTGACCTCGCTGCAGAAACCGCTATTTCTTCTATCGTTGTTTACGCTCAGAAGAGCGATGCTGACTCCGGAAACTCCCGTGGTTTCAAGAAGGACGAAGTTGTTATCGCAGTTGACGGCGTAGCAGTTGACGCTACATTGACAGCTGACGAAGAATCCCTCGCTCATTACACAGAAAATTGGGCAAACGGTATTTACACATTCGCTGTAAACGCAACCGGTTCCAAGGTTGAAATCACCGCTGCTTCCGACGTTTACGTTCTCGCTATCGGCGAAATCGAAATCTACGGCGCAGCTGCAGCTGACGAAGAACCCTCTGAAGAGCCTTCTGAAGAACCTTCCGAAGAGCCCTCTGAAGAAGAACCTGAAGTTGTTATTCCTACCGATACATTCGTTGCAACCGTTGCTGAAGGTGAAAACGATGTTGTTCTTACCGTTGTAATTCCCGCAGACCTCGGCGTTCTCGCTGGTAACGTTGTAATTTCTTACGACACAGCAGCTCTCTCCATCACCGAAGCTAAGGGTGGCGACGCTAACTCCACAGTAAACGCTAAGTTTGCTGACAACACCGGTATCAAGGCTTCCTTCGCATCTGCTGAAGCTCTCGCAAACGGTTCTTCCGTTCTCGTAGCTACATTCGCTAAGGCTGAAGGCGCAGTTGTTACTGCTGACAGCATCAAGGTTGATTCCTTCATGTTCTCTGACGGTGAAACAAGAGTTACCGCTGACGATCAGGAAGCATTCGTTAACTTCGTAGCATACGAAGCTGAAGAGCCCTCTGAAGAACCTTCTGGAGAGCCCTCTGAAGAGCCCTCCGCAAGCGAACCCGAATCTTCCGTTCCTACAGCAGGCGACGCTGGCTTGGTAGTATTCGCTATCCTCGCAGTTCTCGCAGTTGCTGGTATCGTTCTCGCTAAGAAGAGAGCATAAGTTTATAACGTAAGCTTACAAACGCAACTTAAGTTGTGATAAGAAAGGGAAAGGCTTTAAGCCTTTCCCTTTTTGTTGTATGCGAAATGTTATGGTACTGAGTTTTGCAAAAAAAGAAAACGCAGTTTTGTAGGCAACTTCTTAATACAATCAATTGATGTAAAGTCTTTATCCTTAGGTGCGACACCGTTGGGGTCTTTTGGTACAACGCTTAGGTCCTTTGATGCGACGTTTTTGGTTCTTTTATTGTAACATTGTTGATTCCTTTGACGCAGAACCTTTGTTTTTTTATGCAACGTCTTCGGTTTGTTTAATGTAACGTTGTTGGCCTTTCGGTGTAACGCACAACTGTGAACCCTTGGCGTTGAATGGCTTCAGTGCATAAAATTTGACTTTGCTTACAAAAAACCGTGCAAGGAATGATTTCCCCTTGCACGGTGCTTTTTGTTTTAATCTGATTGGCTGTTGCGGTTTACTGTGCGTGGTAAATGCCGGCTTTTAAGATAAGCAGTAACGGAAAATTTTTCCACTCTAATTGAAGCGTTGTGCTCAATCCGAGAGCGTTGTCCGATTCTAAAGAGTTGAACCCAACCCGAAAGCGTTGCCGACTTAGGAGTGTTGGATTTAAGACCGATGCGTCGTTCAAGTCTGAAACGTTGTTCCTGCTCTCTGGGCGGGATTGCTTAGCTCGCTCCAAATTGAATGATTACGGACTTGTTCTTTGCTTTTGCTTAGCCGTTAATTTGCTCGGCTTTTACCTCGCTTTTTGCGTTGCTGTACTTTATTTCTTGATTTCGGGAAGGCTCGCTGCTGCTACGGACTGACCTACACGGCGGCTCTTCTCATCGGGAATGTGGAGTTGGATTTTCTTAGCAAGTTCGGGGAATTCTACGTTGAGAACTTCCTGCGCTTTGTCAAGGAGGATCACTCCGCCTTCACCGCTGGTAACTCTGCCCATGATAAGAATGTGCTTAATGTCATAGAAAAGTGCGTAGTAAGCGATTGCGTAACCGAAGCAAGTACCGATGGTGGAGTAAACCTTTGCTGCACGCTCGTCACCTTCTGCCATAAGCTTCTGTACAACCTTGAGCTTTTCTGCAGGGGAGAGACTTTCGTCAAGCTCAATGCCTGCTGCGGGAGCGTACTTAATAACGCCGTCCTGAGAGAAGTACTTAACGCCGCAACCGTAGTCGCCGGACCATTCATCGACCATTGCTTCTTCGCAATAGTCGCAGGGAACAAACGCAAGCTCGTTGAGCCAGCCTGTAATGTTACCTGCGCCGTCTACATAACCTGCAGCTTCGGAGGTACCCATAGCAACGCCCACAACATTGTTATCTTCGAGGGACATTGCGCCTGCGAGCGCGGTAACGTCGCCGTCGTTTGCTACAACGAGGGGAACGTCGCCGATTTCTTTTGCAACGTCAATGTACATGTTCTTAACGTGCTTGTCAAAATCTTCGTCAGAAACCTTGAGGAAAAGGGATGCAACCATTATACGGTTATCAACATAAATACCTGCGGAGCTTACGCCGATAGCGTCAACTCTGGGCATTTTGGATGCTGCGGTTTTCATTGCATTGAGGATGCCCTCGTAGTGGTACTTGGGATCGGTCGTGGTCTTGGGGAACCAAACAACTTCCTCGGAATAAACGGGTTCGCCGTTTATTACAGCACTTACCTTACGGTCGCTTCCGCCTGCGTCGAAGCCGATGCGGCAACCGTCGAGGTGACGGCCGACGGGGCTTGCTTCTTCAAAGTTCTCGGGAGCGTTTGCGAGATCGGTGACGATAACCTCAAAAGGCTTTTCGTAAACACGTTCCATAAACTTATAGTCGAATTCTCTTTCGCCACCTTCGGAATATGCCTTTGCGAGTCGATCGCCGATGAGCTTGGAGCCTGCAACTATAATCTTATAACCGCCGTAAATCCAAAGCATGGACTTTGCAAGACGTTCAATGTAACGGTAGTTTTCTTCGTCCTTGCCGATGCCTTCTTTGTAAATTCTTGTCTTGAATGTAGAAGTGTACCCTTTGTTACGTTCTACGCCGATAACGATGTCTGTACCGTTGTCCTTCACTGCTTCCGCAAAATCACGGAACACAACGGAAAGGGGCGCAAACTTAGGGTCTAAAACAGGATTGACTTTAAGCTTCATAACGGATCTCTCCTCCTATAATGGTTTTCTTTATTCTGAAGTTTTCATCTGCGATAATAAGGTCTGCGTCTTTGCCAACCTCGATTGAACCCTTTGTCTTGTCAACTCCGATCGCTTTTGCAGGTGCAAGGGAAGCTGCCGCAACTACCTGGGGAACGGAAAGGGTGGTGTTGTTAAGTACGTTATAAACCGCATCGTTCATTTTAAGTACGCTTCCTGCGATGGTACCGTCTTCAAGCTTACATTCGATGCCTTTTACGTAAATCTTCTGACCGCCGAGGGTGTACTCGCCGTCGGGCATTCCGCCACCGCGGGTACAGTCGGTAATAAGAACAAGCTTGTCACCTTTTGCAGCTGCTACGAGGGAGAAGAGCCCTTTATGAATGTGGAAGGTATCACAGATAAGTTCTGCTGTAACGTCGGTGGAAAGGGCTGCGCCTACTACACCGGGATTTCTGTGCTGGAGTGCGGTCTGGGCGTTGAAAAGGTGGGTAACGTGCTTAACGCCGTTCTGGATCGCTTCGATCGCCTGTTCATAGGTTGCATCTGTGTGGCCCATGGAAAGCAAAATGTCTGTATCACGTGCAAGCTCTCTGATACAGCTCAGGTTCTCGTCCGTTTCAGGCGCGAGGGTGGCAATCTTAATGAGGGAGGCATACTTCTTAAAGAAAGATGCTTCCGGCTTTAAAATGTGTTCTTCTGCCTGTGCGCCCTTCTTCTTGGGGTTAATGTAGGGGCCTTCAGCGTTTACGCCGAGAATCGTTGCGCCGTTCCATGTCTTGCTCTCTTCCATAAGGGAGGAGATAACCTCGAACGCTTTCTCAAGCTCCGCTTTGGAAACCGTCATGGTTGTGGGAAGCCACGATGTAACGCCGTTCTTTGCGATGCCTTCCGCCATTTTTCTGATGCCTTCTGCACTGCCGTCAGAAGCGTCCTCGCCGAGGTAGCCGTGAATGTGAATGTCGATGAAACCGGGTGCCACGTATGCGCCCTTTGCATCTATTACTTCCGCACCCTCGGGAATCGCACACTCGCAAGTGATAGCTTCGATTTTGTCGCTGTAAGCGAGGGCTTTACCCTCAACGATGCGGTCTTTGAGAATGATTTTAGCATTCTTGATATACTTCATCTTCTAAACTCCCATCTTGAAAATTATTTCTTTAGCCTCGCTCGGTGTTTTTGCAATGTGCTCACAACCAAGCTCGACCAATCTGTCAAAATCTCTGAATCCCCAAGACACTGCAAGAAAATCAATGCCGTATGCCGCGGCGGTTTTCATGTCCACCTCCGTGTCGCCAACGAAGAGAAGCTCTTCCTTCAAAAAGTTCAGCCCCTCTGTGGCACGGTCTACTATGACAGTGGCGGGTTTTCGTTCCTTAAAGTTTCTTGTGCCTTCCTGACGGTAAAACCTATCCCCGAAAAAGTGGGGTATTATGGTTTTTACCGCAGAGTCGGCTTTGTTGGAGGCAACGCAGACCGTGACTCCCTCAGTTTTAAGTGCGTCGAGGAGCGATTCTATCCCTTCATAGGGCACGGTATGCTTGACCAGTCCTTCTTTCGAATAGTACTCGTCAAAGTACTGCTCTAATCTTGTCACGGTTTCCTCGTCCTTAACACCTTCCGGCAGACAACGGGTAATCAGCATGTGAACCCCGTCGCCGATGAACCGTCTGATCTCTTCCTGCGTTCTCGGTGGGTAGGAGTAATGCGACAACGCTTTATTAACCCCTTCCGTCAGGTCGCCCAGGGTGTTGAGCACCGTGCCGTCTAAGTCGAAAATGACTGCTTTATACTTCATTACTTGTTTTTCTCAAGAAATGCCACTACGTCGTTGACCGTTTTGAGCTTGAGGGCATCGTCGTCGGAAATGGTGATGTTGAGCTCGTTTTCAAGCTCCATAAGAATCTCGACAAGGTCAAGAGAATCTGCGCCGAGGTCATCTATAATGTTGCTGTCGTCTGTTATTTCCTCAGGGGAGATGCGGAGCTGTTTTGCGAGTACAGCAATGATTTGTTCTTTCATTTTCCAATAATACTCCTTTAATTCATCCTAAGCACAAAGCCGTAACCGAATGGAGAGGTACACAGTTTTGTGCTGTTGGGTGTTTTTTTAGTTTGCGACCGTAAAAGGTACTTCAAACCCTTAATTATATACTTTTGTGCAGACAAAAATATACTAATACCATAATAACCCATTATACCGCATTTTTCAAGGGCTTCTTTAAAATTTTTAAAAATAAAGAAAAAAGCTTTTTGTAATGATTGACTAAATTAAAATAGTATGATATCATTTAATAATACGGGTAGGTTTACGTTTTTTAGGAAATGGCGGTGGTGGACAGTGATCATTCTGGGAGTTGACCCGGGTATTGCTACGGTTGGTTACGGTGTTATTTCCGCTGAGGGCGGAAAGTTCAGAGCCTTGGAATACGGGGCAATAATCACTCCTGCCCACACTTTACTTGAAGCCCGTTTGGAGAAGATTTACGATGATCTGATTGCCATAATGAAACGGCACAAGCCCCATTTTGTGGCGGTGGAGGAGCTGTTCTTTAACAAGAACGTTAAGACCGCTGTGGACGTTGCTCAGGGCAGGGGGGTTATCCTGCTTGCGGCAAGAAAATGCGGGATCGATCTTTACGAATACACGCCTTTGCAGGTGAAGCAAAGTCTTGTGGGTTACGGCAGGGCGGAAAAGACTCAGATTATGTACATGACAAAGCTGATGCTCGGTCT
Organism: Clostridia bacterium; assembly: GCA_017531625.1. Lineage (GTDB taxonomy): Bacteria > Bacillota > Clostridia > Oscillospirales > CAG-382 > SIG636. The sequence goes on from JAFXKQ010000069.1 coordinate 8,977, forward strand.
TAGTGAGACTCCTAAGCCCGATGATACGGCGGATGCGCTGGCAATTGCCATTTGTCACGCTAACTCGATGATGCATTCCGTCAGGTAGACGGGGAAGAGAGGCGTTTAGGTTTATGTTTTATTACATCAAGGGTAAACTCATTACTTTGGGAACTGATTTTGCTGCCATTGACTGCGGCGGGGTTTGTTACAAACTGATGGTCAGCGCAGTAAGCCAAGGCGCTCTTGCATCTAAAATCGGCTCTGAGGTTTTGCTTTACACGTACCTTAACGTGCGTGAGGATGCTATGGAGCTTTTTGGGTTTTCCACAGAGCAGGAAAACGACTGTTTTAAGCTTTTGATTACGGTTTCGGGCGTAGGTCCCAAGGCAGCGATGGCGATTTTGTCCGCCCTTAGTCCGGAACGTCTTACAAGCGCCATTGTGAACGGCGACGCACGGGCGATTTCCTCCGCTCAGGGCGTTGGTTTGAAAACGGCTCAGAAGATCATTCTTGAGCTTAAAGACAAGTTTGGGAAACTTGGGTTTGAGAGCACGGCTGAATCTGTTATTGAAACGGGTTCTGTCGGCGGCGGAAACCTTGCGGCGGCTAAGGACACTCTTGTGGTTATGGGGTACACTAAGGCGGAGGCAGAGGCGGCTCTTAAAACCGTTGACCGTTCTTTGTCTCTTGAAGAGATGATCAGAGAGGGTCTTAAAAAGCTTGTTAAGTTTTAAGACGTTTGATTTTATAGGAGAGGAGGCGCAGTATGCCGCTCAATACAGGCGATAGTTACGATTTTGATTTTGAGAGCCGTATCACCGGCGGCGAGGTGATTCCCGAGGACGCAGAGACAGAAAATTCTTTGCGACCCAAGACCTTTGACGAATACGTCGGGCAGGAACGCATTAAGGAAAACCTTGGGGTTTTCATCGAGGCGGCAAAGAACCGTGGTGACAGTCTGGACCACGTGCTGCTTCACGGACCTCCAGGCTTGGGTAAAACCACGCTTTCTGTTATCATTGCGTCGGAGCTTGGGGTTAATTTTAAGATCACCTCCGGCCCCGCAATTGAGAAAGCGCGTGATCTTGCGGCGCTCCTCACCACACTTGAAACCAATGACATTCTTTTTATAGACGAGATTCACAGACTTCCAAGGCAGGTGGAGGAGATTCTTTACTCTGCAATGGAGGATTTTGCTTTGGACCTCATGATGGGAAAAGGACCTGCGGCGAGAAGCATCAGGATACCTTTGAAGCCTTTTACGCTGATTGGGGCGACCACGAGGGCGGGACAGTTGAGTTCACCTTTGAGAGACCGTTTTGGAATGCTGTTCCGTTTGGAGCTTTACACCCACGAGGAGCTTGCGCAAATCGTAAAGAGAAGTGCTGAAATCTTGGGCGTGGGCATCGAAGATGACGGTGCGCTGGAAATCGCCAGAAGGTCAAGAGGTACTCCACGTATTGCCAACCGTTTGCTGAAAAGGGTAAGGGATTTCGCTCAGGTTATCGGGGACGGCATCATCGACCGTTACATCTCCGATAAGGCACTTAAGAGTCTTGACATTGACGAGCTTGGACTTGATGCCACGGACAAGCGCATGCTTGACGCCATCATCAGCCACTTTGGCGGCGGACCTGTGGGGCTTGACACTTTGGCGGCAATGACGGGCGAAGAAGCGGTTACTCTTGAAGACGTTTACGAGCCGTATTTGCTCCAGCTTGGGTTTATTAACCGCACTCCCAGGGGTAGATGCGCTACCGAAAGCGCTTACAGACACATGGGGGTCAAGTTCCCCGAAAAAAGAGGCGCTGTACAGGAATCGGTAAAGCAAACCAAGATTTTCAGCGATTGAGTTTTTTGAATTTAGAGGGAATTTATGTTTGTAGCGGATAATTGGAAGGATTACAGCTTAATAGATGCTTCTGACGGTGAACGGCTTGAACGGTGGGGCGATTACGTTCTCGTTCGTCCCGATCCTCAGATCATCTGGAAAAGTGAGAACGACAAGGGCGGTCTTTGGCGTAAGGCCGACGGGGTTTACAGACGTTCTTCGGGCGGCGGCGGAAGCTGGATAAAAAAGGACATGCCCGAGGAGTGGATCATCAGTTACGGCGAAATGAAGCTTTCTGTTTCGCCCATGGGATTCAAACACACGGGTGTCTTCCCCGAACAGGCGGCTAACTGGGATTGGTTTTCGTCTCTCATCAAGAAAAGCAGTAGACCTATAAAGCTTTTAAACCTTTTTGCATACACGGGCGGCGCAAGTGTTGCGGCGGCGTTGGCGGGAGCTTTTGTTTGTCACGTTGACGCTTCCAAGGGGATGGTTGCGAGGGCAAAGCTTAACGCCAAACTCAGCGGAGTTCGTGAGGACGGAATCCGTTACATTGTTGATGACTGTTTTAAATTTGTTCAGCGTGAGATAAGGAGAGGCAACAAGTACGATGCCATAATCCTTGATCCGCCTTCTTACGGCAGAGGCCCGGGCGGAGAAAAGTGGTCTCTTGAAGCTAATCTCGACGGTTTGATGAAGGAGTTGAGAGGTCTTTTGTCTGACGAGCCTTTGTTTGTGCTTCTCAATTCCTACACTACGGGACTTTCTGCTTCAACCGGCGGTTACATTCTTTACAATGCATTCAGAGATCGTTTCGGCGGCAAGGTAGTGAGTGAGGAATTGGGGCTTCCCGTGGTTTCAAGCGGGATTTGCTTGCCCTGCGGTGCTTCCAGCCGTTGGACTCTTGATTAATACGTGAAACTTAGGACGGGCATACCGTAATTATGACAACAGGTGAGGTTTTTATGCCTTTTATTGAGATAAAGGACCTTGTTTTTGCATACGATGAGGGTGGACGCAAAATTTTCGACGGTTTCAACCTCAACATAGAAAAAGGGAGCTACACTGCAATAATCGGTCACAACGGCAGCGGTAAAAGCACTCTTGCAAAGCTTTTTTGCGGAATTTTACTTCCCGATGAGGGGGAAGTTAAGGTAAACGGAATGTCTACAGCCGATGAAGAAAAGCTTTATGAAATCCGTAAAAGCTGCGGAATGATTTTTCAGAACCCGGACAATCAGTTGGTTGCTTCTGTCGTGGAGGAGGACGTTGCTTTTGCTCCCGAAAACTTAGGGATTCCTCCAAAAGAAATCAGAGAGATTGTTGACAAAACCCTAAAAACGGTGGGGATGGAGGAGTACAAGCTTCACGCCACCCACAAGCTCTCGGGCGGACAGAAGCAAAGGGTTGCCATTGCGGGAGTTCTTGCAATGATGCCCGAATGCATCATTTTCGACGAAGCTACTGCCATGCTTGACCCTCAGGGCAGACGCGAGATCGCTAAGACGATGAGGGAGCTTAATCGGGATAAGGGCATAACCGTCGTTACCATTACTCATTACATGAATGAGGCGGTGGAGGCGGACAGAGTTGTGGTTCTCAACGAGGGCAGACTTTTTCTTGACGGGACGCCGAGGGAGGTTTTCTCCAAGGGCGAAGAGCTGAGAAGCGTAGGGCTTGCAACCCCTCAGATAACGGAGCTTTTTGATTTGTTGCGTGCCGACGGCTACAACCTGGAGGACGGGATTCTTCACACAATGGATGCCGCGGATGAGATTGAGGCTTACCTTGGGCGAAAGAATTCGGCTAAATAAGGCACGGTTTGTCGTATTAGGCTTTTTGTTTTGAAAATTTGCATTTGATTGGACGGCATGATGGACGCTATCACACTTGAAAACGTGTCCGTGGTTTATGAGGCGGGCACCAGCATTGAAAAAAGAGCTTTGAATAAGGTTAACCTGAGCTTTGAACAGGACAGGGTTATCGGAATAATCGGGCACACGGGAAGCGGAAAAAGTACGCTCGCTGCCTTGCTTAACGGCCTTTCAACTCCTACGGAGGGCACGGTTAAGCTGTTTGGGAAGGACATTTGGGAAAAACCTAAGGAAATAAAACAGGTTCGTTTTAAAGTAGGGCTTGTTTTTCAGTACCCCGAGTACCAGCTTTTTGAGGAGACTCTTTACAAGGACATCTCTTTTGGCCCGAAAAACATGGGGCTTACCGAAGAAGAGATAAACGAGAGGGTTATGACTGCCGCAAAGTTTTGCGGAATAAAAGATTCAGATCTGGAAAAGTCACCCTTTGAGCTTTCCGGCGGACAAAAGCGACGTGCCGCCATTGCGGGCGTTGTGGCAATGGATCCGGAGGTTTTGGTTCTTGATGAGCCGGCGGCGGGACTCGATCCTGCGGGCAGGGAAGAAATCATTGGCGGTTTGCTGGAATACCGCAAGAAACGAAAGAGTACGATGATCATCATTTCCCACAGCATGGAGGACATAGCAAAGTACTCCGACTACATCGTGGTGCTAAACCGAGGCGAGGTTTACATGAAGGGCACCCCTGAGGAGATCTTTTCCAGGGCGGAGGAGTTGTTTAACGCTTCTCTCGACCTTCCGCAAATCACCAAGCTTTTTATTGAACTTAAAAAGCGCGGCATTGCTGATGCTACAGACATTTACACCGTGAATTACGGAAAAAAACAGCTTGAACAGTTACTGAAGTAATCCTTTTTGGGATTAAACAAGCTGTCAGGAGAAAAGAATGTTAAAAGACATTACGCTGGGTCAGTTCTTTCCCGGGAACTCATTGCTTCACAAAACTGATCCGAGAATCAAAATAATACTTTTGCTGGTTTACCTCGTTGCGGTAATTGCGGCGGACTCAAGCGCATCTTTCGCTGCGGTTTTTGTGCTCACGGTATCCTTGATTGTGCTTTCCAAAATCCCCGTAAGAACCGTTTTGAAAAACATGAAGCCTTTGCTTTTTATCTTCGTTTTTACGGGAATAATAAACCTGTTTTTTACAGGCGGTGAGCATCTTATTTTTGGTTGGAAATTTATAAAGATTTACC
>JAFXKQ010000070.1 GCA_017531625.1 Clostridia bacterium
GCGTTGTCAAAATAAACCATTTTTAACTCCATGCTATGCATCTACCACGCCCAAGGATTTGATTCCGTTACGCTCAAAAACAGCAAGGGCGGCGTTTAGTTGCTCTCTTTTTCTCAACCTCAGACCGTAACCGCAACCTCTGACCGCACGAACCTTAACAGATTTTGTTATCTCGCTGTATATACGTTCAAGAGCAAGAAGCTTTTGCGCCTTTAAAGCGTAAGTCACAGAGCTTAAAACTATTATCACAGTACCTATCCCCGCCTTTGTTTCGGTCTATTTTCATTGTATGACAGGAAACGGAATTTGACCGTAAAAAAGCAAAAAAAGAACAAGCCCTGCTCTAATGGGGCTTGCTCTTGATTTTGACAACAGTATGTGCTATGATAAATAAGTTAGAAGCTGGGTAAAGTCTTCAACTATGAGCTCAGCCCCTGCTTCTTCAAGTTCAGCCCTTTTGTCTGAACCGTTAATGACACCGATTGAAAGAATCCCGTTATCCTTCGCTCCCAAAATGTCGTAATTGCGGTCGCCAACCATTACGATTTCGGAAAGGTCGTTGCCGCAATGCTTCAGGGCACTTGCGATAATGTCGGATTTCTTGTCATGCGCTGCGCTGAAGGAAGCACCCTCCACGGCGTAAAACCTGTCAAGCGCTCCCAGGTGTTCAAGTGCTTTTTTTGCAAAAGGTGTAGGCTTTGCCGTGGCTAAAACGTTGTATTTCCCCAAGGAATTTACCTTATCGAGAAATCCCATTACGCCTGAAAAGAGAGAACAGTCAAACAGACCGTCTTCTGCGTAAAACTCACGGTAATGCGCCACCGCTTTCTCACTGTCCTCTGCGGAAAACCCGAAGTATCTTGTGAAAGAATCACGCAAAGGCGGTCCCACAAAACAAACAAGTTCTTTGAGGGGCGGAGGGTTTACCCCCATTTTTTCCAAGGCATAAGCCACGGAACGGGTAATTCCGGGGGCAGAATCAATCAAGGTCCCGTCCAGATCTAAAAGAATGTACTTAATTTTATTGAAATCAAGATTCATAAATCATTCTCCAAGCTGTTTTAATGGATTCATTATAAACCCAAAACGTCTTTAAATCAAGGCTCAGATTTACCAAAAAGGAGAAATCCGATGAAAAAAATCGCTGTCATAGGAGGCGGACCGGCAGGGATGCTCGCCGCTTACTACGCCGCAATGTACGGTGCTTCAGTTACGCTGATAGAAAAAAATGAAATTTTAGGCAAAAAACTTAACATTACGGGAAAAGGCAGATGCAACCTGACCAACGCCTGCGACACTCAAGAATTTCTCGCCAACGTGCCTACAAACCCCAGATTCCTTTACAAAGCGCTGAACAACCTTTCCACAGACGACACAATGGCTTTGTTTAACGATTTAGGGGTTCCGTTGAAAGTTGAACGCGGCAGACGCGTCTTTCCCGTAAGCGACAAGGCGACGGATATCAGCAAGGCGCTGAGAGATGCACTGCAAAGCGTGGGAGTCAAGGTAATAAAAGGCAAAGTGCTTCGAGTTCTCACAGAGGACAAAAAGGTTAACGGAATCGAACTGCTTTTAGACGGACTCAAGAGAGGTGCGCATTTTGACGGAGTGATTCTCGCCACAGGAGGACTTTCTTACCCGACGACAGGTTCCACCGGTGACGGATTCAGGTTTGCCGAAAGCTTAGGACACACGGTAGTTACCCCACGCCCGTCATTAGTCCCCCTTGTTGTTAAAGAGAGCTATTGCAAGGACATCATGGGGCTTAGTCTCAAAAACGTCACGGCTTCCTTTTTTACCGAAAACGGAAAGCTCTTGGTTTCCGAATTCGGTGAAATGCTGTTCACCCACTTTGGCGTAAGCGGGCCCATCATACTCTCCGCATCAGCACATCTCGGAAACACAGATAAAGCGATTCCACTTAAAATCGACCTCAAGCCCGCGCTTGATGAAGCAGCGCTTGACAAACGCTTGCTAAATGATTTTGGGATATTCAAAAACAAGGATTTCTGCAACAGCCTTGACGAACTTCTGCCCCAGAAGCTCATCCCCACCGTAATTACCTTGAGTGGAATTGACCCTCGTAAAAAGGTAAACGAAATCACAAAAGCAGAACGTGCGTCGTTGGTTTCGATTTTGAAGAACTTCCCTCTCACCGTGATTGGACGCAGGCCCATCGAAGAGGCCATTGTTACAAGCGGCGGAATCAAGGTTTCTGAAATCAACCCATCCACCATGGAGTCCAAGTTAATCAAGGGACTTTATTTTGCAGGAGAAATGATTGACGTTGATGCTTACACAGGCGGGTACAACCTACAAATTGCATTTTCCACAGGAGCGCTTGCAGGTCAAAGTGCCGCAAGTGAAGAATAAAACCGTTTTTACAGAGTTGTAATTAAAGAAGCGCACCGCATTTTTTGTCACGGTGCGCTTCTTGATTTTATGCTTTTGTATTTAAACTTTCAGTTGAGTTAAAAACTAAGTTTAAAATCTGAATTTCTTGGGTTTCAGAAGTAAATTCTTCACGCTCGTCTTACACATTAAAGAGCATAAACTTTAACACATCGAGGTAATCCTTGGAATAAAAGCCTACTGTTGCGGGCTCAACCAAGTGTGCTCCGGGATAAAAGGATGCCCTGTAAGCGTTGTAATGGTTCTTGTAGCTGACCTCAACATTAAATTCCTCAGGCAGTTTAAACAGACATTCTGACACGTTGCCGGAAAGAGCCTCAAAAGCCGTCTTTTCAATGCGCTCGCAAGCAAGGTCGGGGTGAATGGAACGTGAGCAATTTCCTCTGCCCTCGCTGACAGGAACCGTTTTGATAGCTGAAGAAAGGTCTTTTGCGGTTTCGCAAAGTGCCTTGTCGCCGGTAAGCATTACCACGGGAACTCCTAAGTACTGTGCGGCGTAGGTGTTTATCATAAACTCACTCGCCTTAACGCCGTTAATTGTAAACTTAAACACTTCGGTTGTCATGGTGTGAGCAAGGGGGTTTTTATCTGTGTTTGCGGCGCTGTGATAACCCGTAAGAATGACCGCATCAAAGCTGTCATCCAAACCGGTCATCATGCTGTACGGATCCCTTGCCCAGCCTCTGATTATGCTTGCTTCTCTTGGCAAAAGGTTGGGAAAAATGTTTCTCGCCGAATCGTGAGCATCTTTTACAACGATTTCATCATAACCCGCAAGAAGCGCACCTTTGCAAGCTGCCGCAACCTCTTTTGTCATCTGAGTCTGAAAATAAACGCTGTACTCGTTGTTAGTATTTGTTTCCTGCCAATGAGCTATACCGCAAGTACCCTCAATGTCAGCACTGATATAAAGCTTTTTCAAAACTTACTACCTCTTTTCTTTATTCCGCTGCCGCATTTTTCTCTGCGAGCATTTTATTATAAATTCTTTCAACGTCTTTAATGAAGATCTTCCAGATGTCGCCGTCATCTCTGGTAAAGCTTTCGCTTGCGCTGGTGTAACGCATCTGCATAGGGCAGTTTTTCTTATTGGGGGCGAAATCGTAATGCTGTTTTACAGCGTCCATTCCGAGTCCGTTTTCAACAAGGAGCTTTGCCACGAGGTAAGCGGCGTTGTTACAGGACTTGAGGAAGGTGTTCTTCCACGCCTCGTACTCTTCGCCGCTGTAAACTCCGGGGAATCCACTTACGCAGATTTCGATGCCGATGCCGTAGTAGTTACCGTCACCGTAGCTTCCGTCGCTTGCATGCCATGCGTTTTCGTTATCGGGGATGTGGTGATAAATCTCCTTATGGTCAACCGTGTAGTGCCAGGAAGCTTCTCTATCTGCAGAATTTGTCTGACCCATGAGATAATTTGCGTGGCTCTGAGCAGTAGAACCGGGGCTGTAATTGCCCGTGTTGTGAACAACTATAAACTTCTTTTGATCAACAACCGCGCCGGGTCTGATAACAGAATTTTCGGGAATGATTGCTTCGATTATTTCAGGTACATTGATGTAGCTGTCCATTACAAGAACTTCTCCTTTCCATTGCTCCAAAAGTTCTTCTTCCGAGAGAACGTAAGTTTCACCCGTGTGAGGAGCGAGCAGTTTAAATCCGTTTTCGTCAAATCCGTAAACTATAACGAGCTCGCCGTCCACTGTTTTACAGATGACCTGCTGGGGAATCTGTAAAGTAACTCTCAAGTCATTTGCCGTGTAAACGTCAGCAAAGGCATCTATGCCCATCTCGCAAGAGTAAGCCGCAAGGAGAGCCAAATTATTGTAACGGTCTGACACAGTATCGTAACACATAGAAATAGCTGTGGGAACATCTGCTTCCGCTCCGGTGCCGTCAGACACAAGAATCGCAACCGCCATAGGACCGCTCATCTCGGAATTTGAAGTGTCATTGCTGTATTTTGCAGTTTCAAGTGCGAGGGTTCTGTAATCATCGGCAACAAGTTCGGGACTAACTGAAGTAATGCTGTCAGAAGCAAAAGTAACTGTGTTGAGCACGGGAGAAACGCCTTCTTCGGAGCGTTCAAGCTCAACGGTGAGCCTTACTCTGCCACTTACTGTTCCGCCATCGATTCTGACAACACCGCTTTCAACGGAATAGCCGTCGCAGTTCTCATCAACGGAGCCGGCTGTGGAAGCCGCAGTTGACCAGGTGAACAAATCGTTCCACTTGGTAAAGATGCCGTTCTCCCTTGCAAATGAAAGCTTAATGTTGACTTTACCGCCGCCGGAAACGCAATTAGCGGAAGTCAGAAGCCTTGAAAACTCACCCACGTTGAATTCTTCAGTCATGAGAGAACCGCGGTCAACGCCTTCCTCCAACACTATGGAACTGCCATTAAGGGTAAGGCCATTCCACACGCCTTTGAACTCGGAGCCTTTGTAAATGAGGGCGTGGCGTGCAAGCAATGCGCCTTCGGCGTCAAAATCACCGCTGTTGTTTACGTTCTCCTCACGGTTCATAACCAAACCGTCTACAGAAGGAATGTCGGCATAAAACGCCTGAACCGCTGTTTCAAGTCCTTCGTTTGCAAGGACATCTTTAATCACAAGCTGTTCGCACTCGTTGATGAGGGCAAGGGCTTCGTTTTTAAGTCCTTTGTAATCCTTACTTCTCAACTCCTCAAGTGTGTAACGGTCAAAAACGTAAGGAATGTTATTGGGTAAGGTGTAAAGAATGTTTTCTGTAATGAGAGTTCCTCTGGGAGAATCGCCCTGTAATGCGATGAAGCGAGCTCGCTTCTCCTCCGTGGGTTCGCTCTCCGTACTTTCCTCGGAAACTTCTTCAACCGCCTCTCTGCCCATTACCTGAATCTCGGAAACAGTAAGAAGGCTGAGGACAGCTTTCATTGAAACCTTGACGTAACGTGCTTTTTCGGTGTTTCTGAGCACGCAATCGTAAGAGGTAAACTTGTCATAAACTTCGTCTGCTTTGTAAGAAATGTCAAAGGAAGCCAGGTTAAAGTTTGCGCCGTCATTGCTGAGAGAAACGGAAACTGAGCTTGAATCCGTACCGCCGTACATGGAACCGTCTTTTGCCACATCAAGTATTTTGACGGTTTCAATGTTTTTCACTTCTCCAAGATCGATAAGGTACTCGAAGGTGGTTCCGCCGCCCTTTGCCGCAACCAGAACGTCGCTTTCAGCCGCATTGACGTTAACCGTTTTACCGTCTGTAAGCTTCTTACCGTCGTCCTTCTGTCCCATTCGATACGAAACCTTACCTCCGCCGTAAGAAGCAACTGTGTAGCTCTTACCCAAAGCGTAATTCTCTGCCGCAACCACTTCTGCGCGCTCGGGTGCGGGCAAGTTGTAGTAAGCGTTTTCGCCGCAAACTACCATCTTTGAACCGTCAAAGCCGTAAATGTTTGCAATTGTAGGATAAATGTCATAAATTGTAGTAAATGCCTTGATTTCATCCGCACTCTGCCCTTCTGCACTTATGATGAAGGGGGCTTTGTGTGCGTCCTCGGTGTTGTAACTTTCGCCAAACAGCTGAGGATAATCCTTACAAAGCACCGATGCCTTTGCATCAAGCTCGGGTGCTGTGCCGTACACCACAACAGTGGGTCGGTTTCCTTCGCTGAACTTACTGTCGAGCAGGTTCATAAGGTTAGCAAAAGAAGCATCAGCGGCACTTACAGCATTGAGATAACCGCTAAGTGAAAGGTTCTCCTTGATTTCAAGGGGACCGTCTTTTTCTATAATGTAGGGGTACTTTACGGAAGCGGTGGAAACAAAAACAAATTTCTTTTCCGTACCGTCGCCAAGCGCTTCGACTGCGGCGTTGTAAAGCGCTTCATCATCGTCAAATCCGGTAGTTTTTTCGAAACCGTAAGCATCGAAAATTCCACTCTCAAGGCTTTCGCTGTACGTGGGAAGAAAAGCCTCGGTCTTGTACCCGTTCTCCGTAAAGAGAGATGCCAAAGAATAATAAGTACCGTCCACATACTCATCGGCGAACACCGTCTGAATGGGTGCGTAGAGGGAGTTTAATGCGGAATACTCGTTTTCATAAATGTCTTGCTGCGCAAAGAAGTCCGTAAATGAAAGAGACTTCTCGGAAAGTTCTTTAAGGTTAGGCATAATGAGCTGTTCGCCATACTTGCCGAGCATTGCAGCCGAAACGCCGTTAATCTGAACGACGATAACAGAATTGTCTGTAATGCCTGTCTTCCCCTCTTCCGAAGGAACGTAGCCGTTAAAGAGTCCGCCCGTAAAAACGGTGCTCTCAACATCCGTAGCAGAGCTGTCAGAACCCTCAGAACCGTTGTCTGAATCGGTGCCCGAACAACCGAACGCCGTCGGAAGCACTAAACAAAGACATAAAAACAAAAGCAAAGATTTCTTAAACAAAGAATTTTTTACTTTCACCATTTTTACCTCCGCAAATTATTTATTGAATTTTGATAAAGTTACTTTATTTGCAAAGCAGTTTTTTCGAAAATTATGTACCGCACCTTGAAACCGGTGCGGCATTCCAATCCGGAAGACCTAAGCGGCGCTCACTAACCCTGAGCTGTCCCTGCTTTCATTGACGTCTCTGCTGACGGTATTTCCGTCGCCCGCAGAACTGCCGTGGCCGTTACCTTCATCATCGGTGCTGATGATGTCATCAACGTCCGACTCAACACGGGAAAAGAACTCGCTCAAGTCCTCAGCCACATCTGAGCGGCTGTGGTCATGACCGTCACCGCTTACGTGGCTTTCGTCATCGGAAACGTGACCGTTAATCGCATTGCTCTCCGTGTTCCCCTTCTCGGGGTCGCTGTCCATACATGCGGTAAAAACACTGAGAACAAAAGCGCCCAACAGCATAAAAAACACTGCCTTCTTAATAGGCTTCAACAAAGTGATTCCCCTTTTCAAAATAAATTAGCAAAACAATTGCTAATCTATTTTGCACGGTATTGGCACATTTATTCCCAAATGTTTTAAATATTATAGCACGTAGCCGGTTCTAAATCAACGAGAATTTTCATTTATTTTAAGCGAACCGTAAATTTGAGGTTTAACCGTCAAACGGTAAGGCAGAACAAAAGTGATAAAAATTTTGGAACATTTTGGCCGTTTTAGGTGATAATTATATTTTTTTAAAAAAATCTTGACAAAGTAGGTA
>JAFXKQ010000071.1 GCA_017531625.1 Clostridia bacterium
CTCACAGTAACTTGGTACAGTTCTCGCCTCGGTTCGTCTTGTCTGTACTCTTTCTCAGCAATCTGCCAAGTTGATGACAAGGTTTGTCATCAACTTGAGCCACGGAAACCCGTGGCTCAGACCGTTTATGAAATCACAATTTATAATCCGTAAAACTTACTTGCTCTTTCTAACAAACTCCATGGTGTAATTCTCTGCAATCAAAACCAGCTTGTCGCCGTCAACTTTATACTCAGTAGTACCTTCACCCTCATCAGGGTGCACCATCGTCAGCTTGTTTCCCTTGACGGAGTACTCAAAATCATAGCTCATCTCTTCTTTGTAGCCCTCTGTATCGATTGCTTCTCCAAGCCCGTTATTCTCGTCTGAAAGGTGCATCTCCTCCACCTCGACACGCCCCTTTCCGTCAGCGCCGAAGCTAAACACCGTAACAAGCATCAAACCTTCCTGTTCAAGAGTGGTAGTCCACTCCCCCACAATGTCACCGCCGTAAACCTCTGCCTCGCTACAGGACAGCAGACAGGAACAAACGCAAAACACTGCAACCAAAAATGCAAAAAACTTTTTCATAACACTTTTTCTCCCAAAAGGTCTCTTTTCCCGAAGAATCCCTTACGGCTTTTTACTGAACACCATTTCCGTACCGCCTTCGTTGATGGTGAGCACGTTTCCCTCCACCTTGAAAGTGGAAATTCCTTTTTCATCATCGTTCATTGTCAAATAAAGGGTTTCCCCTTCGACGGTAAACGAAAACACTGAAGAAACCGCTTCTGCAAGAGCCGCAAGGTTTTCCTCAAGGTCGCCGCCCGCCTCCTCTACAGCTTCCTTAAAGCTATCGGTGGGCACAATGTTTTCGGGATACATGCTACCTGTGCCGTCGCTTTTGAACTGCATAATCAAATCCATTTGTGCGTCCGGCGCCTCATAAGGCATAGACCAAACCCCAAGGATTTCGCTCTCTATAACGACAGCTTTTTCTTCGCTGCAAGCGGTAAAGCAAGCGCAAAGAGTAACAAAAACAAAAATCCAAGCAAACACTAAAAAAACGGTTCTTTTCATACTACTCAACTATTCTGTTAAAATACATAACATCATTGGTGCCGTCATCGTATTTGGTAACAACGATCATGTCATCGCCGTCAACGATCATACTGCTGGAACCGATCTGTTCCCCGCCATCAAAGATAGTAACAATGTTTTCATCCACGGTAAAGCTAAAGCCGTAGGTATACAACCCAATCATTTCCGCCATTTCTTCTTCCGTAAAGTCGTACCCCTCAACAACAAGGTCTTTGGCAGTCATGAATCCCGTACCATCCTGACGAAGGGCAAGCACAACAGTCAAAGAAGCTCCTCCGTCCTCCTGTACGGGTGACCCCCACATGCCGTAAATGGTGTCAGGAACATTCTCTGCGGGAGTAAGGTCAACTACACCCCAATCCGTGTTGTTACCGTCGCCGTCAGTGGCGGGTTCTCGCTTGGTAAACACCATCGGGTCACCGTCAACGGTAATGGTAAGCTCTTTGCCGTTAAGTTCGTAAACGCCGTCAAGAAGCTCTTCGGAAACACCGTCCCCTAACATCGTGATGTTGATTCCGTTGCCTTCACTGAGTTTGTAGGAAATCGCAAATGTAACTCCGAACATCTCGGCATAACCGCTTCCGTCAGGCTCAAACACGAAACAAATATCGCCAATAGCTTCATCGCTCGCGCACCAACAACCGGCAACCGTAAAGTCCAACGACTCCAAAACGTCACCAACGACTCTCTTATAATCAACAAACGTACCGTCCTCAAAGGTAATCACAAGACTGTCGCCGTCGACCTCGTAAGTGTAACCAAAATCAAACTCAAGGTAAAACGTTCCGTCCCCGTAAGTGTGATAAACAAAGGATTCCTCGGACTCGCCGTAGCTCTCTAAGAAGGTGAAATCCTCCTTAAACTCAACAACATTAAGGTATTCGCCATCCACGCGGTACCAACTGCCCAAAATTTCGGAGTCTACTTGAGGAGCAAGCAGACCCTCTGTGCCGCCCAAAACAAAGTTCAACTGTCCACCGCCCGCATCAAGCGTAAGAATCCCGTCTACGCAAATAAAATCGTAGGAAACTACCTCGGCATTGTCAAGATAAACAAACGCCACCGCTCCGTCCGTAACCGAGTACATAAACTCTCTGTTCTCTCCGTTCTCGGTAGCAAAATTCTCCACACCGTTGCCCTTGCCGTCAAAGCTCACGTTGAGAAGATTGGAATAATAAGCGGAAGAACTGTCGCCCTCAAGGGAAGCGTACACGCCAAGCCAATCACCCTTTAAAACATCAAACTCGACGGTTTCCTCGGACTCTTCCGAGCTTTCCGCTTCATCAGACTCCTCGGCATCATCCGAGGACACGTCAACGGAGCTCTCGTCGGAAACAACGGACTCAACGCTTAAAGAAGAACTTTCATCCCCCTTGTCATCGCCACAAGCGGCAAAGGACAAGAGCGCAAAACTAAGCACCAAAACAAAAGAAATAATTCTGTAAATCTTCATCACAACAAATCTCCTAAAAAGATAAAGTGTAATTTTATAAAGTTATCATACACTACTGCCGTCAAAAAGTCAATGGCACACGCAAATAACGTGTGCCACCAAAAAGTTAAATCTCGTCGTAAGGACCTTCAAGTCCGTATTCCTTTGCCTCGTCCGCATCGGCAAGAACGTAATGCCCTTCAGAGAATTTGTACCATTTAAGAGCACCTTCGGGATAAGACTTAGGCTCGTAAACGATTATCTCCTTGTTACGTTCAGCCACGGGGTCGGGCTGAGGAATGGCAGACAGCAACGCCTTAGTGTAAGGATGAATCGGATGTAGGAAAAGTTCTTCCGCTTCTGCGATTTCCACGATTCTTCCCTTGTAGATGACACCGATTCTGTCCGCAATGAAACGTACAACGGAAAGGTCGTGTGCTATAAATAAATAGGTCAGCCCACGGTCCTTCTGAAGCTTAGAGAGCAAGTTGAGAACCTGAGCACGGATGGAAACGTCAAGTGCGGAAATCGGTTCGTCTGCAACGATAAACTCGGGCTCCATAATGAGAGCACGCGCAATTCCGATACGCTGACGTTGACCGCCCGAAAACTCGTGAGGGAAACGGCTCGCGAACTCCGGAAGCAGACCAACGTCAATGAGTGCCTGCTCCACAGCGTCCTTTTTCTGCTCTGCAGTAAGACCTTTATTAACGTTCATCAAACCTTCGCTGACTATGTAATCCACCTTAGCACGCTCGTTAAGGGATGCTTGGGGATCCTGAAAAATCATCTGAATTTCTTTGATGACCTTTTTATCGAGTTCCTTGGAAATCTTGCCGTTAATACGTTCGCCCTTGTAAAAAATTTCACCGCCGGAGGTGGGAACGATACGCATAATGGCACGGCCGATTGTGGTTTTACCGGAGCCGGATTCACCGACCAAGCCAAAAGTTTCTCCACGGTAGAGCTTGAAGCTGACGTCGTTCACCGCACGAAACTTCTTTTTACGTTCACCAAAAGTGACAGAAAGATTCTTGACTTCAAGAAGAACCTCGTCTCTGTCAACCTTGTTATTCAAATTTTTGGACAATTAAACTCACTCCTTCTTGCCTGCCTCAGAATCAGCTGCCTTTTTAGCCCTTTCGTCCAAAAGCCACGTCTTAGCCTTGTGGGTGGGACTGACTTCAAAGAAAGGCGGTGCCGCTTTGAAATCCGCCTTCAAAGCGTAAGGGTTGCGGGGAGCGAAAGCATCGCCCACGGGGGTAACAAGGAGGTTGGGAGGAGTACCCTTGATTGAAAAGAGGTCTTCGCCCTTAACTCCGAGCTGTGGGAGTGACGCAAGAAGTGCTTTAGTGTAGGGATGTTGAGGAACAGAGAAAATCTCCTCGCACATACCCAACTCAACAATCTCACCGGCGTACATAACCGCAACACGGTCAGCAATGTTTGCAACAACGCCGAGGTCGTGGGTGATGAAAATGATGGTGAGCTTGTACTGTTATTTCAGTTTTTTCAAAAGGTCAAGAATCTGAGCCTGAATTGTAACGTCAAGCGCCGTAGTAGGCTCGTCACAAATCAGAATCTTAGGGGAACAAGCGATGGCGGTGGCAATAACAACACGCTGGCGCATACCGCCCGAAAACTCGTGGGGATACTGCTCATAACGGCGCACAGGGTCATCTATACCAACGTCTTCGAGGTACTTGTAGGCAAGCATCTTCGCTTCCTTCCCTCTTAGCTCCGTATGGAGGCAGATGGACTCCTTAATCTGAGAACCGATGCTTTTAAGCGGATCAAGGCTGGTCATGGGGTCTTGCATAATCATAGCAATTTCCCTGCCTCGGATGCGGCGCCATTCCTTGCCGGTCTTAAAGTTCGTAATGTCCTCGCCTGCGTAAGAAATCTTACCCGATTCTATAAATCCGTTGGTGTCAAGAAGACCGATAAGGCTCTTTGTGAAAACGGATTTGCCGGAGCCGGATTCACCCACGATAGCAAGGCTCTCGCCCTTAAAAACATCTAAGGACACACCTCTGATAGCGTGGAGCTGTTTACCTCTGAGGTGAAACTTAATATTCAATTTATCGACGGAAAGGATAGGCTGACCCTCTCCTACCTCAGAGAAGGAGCTAAGGCTCTTTTTCTTTTCCAAATCTGTGTTGTTATTCAAAATCAAGTTCACCGTTCCAATCTGCAAAACAAAATTTTCAATACGGAAAAAGGCTCAATTTTTTTGACCCCCGTTCTCCGTACAGAGTCACCGTCTTATCTGTGGTTTTTGGGGTCGGAAGCGTCGGAGAACGCATTACCGATAACGTAGAACGAGATGGTGATGATAGAAAGGATAATCGTGGGATAAACGAGCAAGAAACGCTCGTTAGGCACGGAAATAAGCTTTCTTCCCTCGATGATAAGGTTACCGAGGCTGGGGATTTCTGTGGGGAGACCGAGACCGATGTAGGTGATAAACACCTCACTGCCGATTGCGCCGGGAATGGTAAGCGCCATACGGAGCATAATTACCGAAATGAGGTAAGGCAGACAGTTTTTAATAAGAATCTTTCTCGTGGGAGTACCAAGACAGCGGGAAGCCGTGTTGTAATCCCTGTCTCTTATAATGTATATCTGATTTCTGATAAAACGAGCCATTTGTATCCACCCCGTCAAGCACATCGCAAAGATGAGGGTGCGGACACTGGGCTTTAAGATAAACGAAATGAGAATGAGTAACAAAGTGTTGGGGATGTTATCAAGGATGTTGTAAAGCTCAGTAAGAATGAAGTCGAGCTTTCTTACATAACCCCAGATAACGCCGACGGTAATGCCGATGATGGCCTCAATGATGGCAACGGCGAAACCGATAAAGAGGGAGGTTCTTGCGCCCGACCAGATACGTGCCCAAAGGTCACGTCCGATTTTGTCGGTGCCGAGCCAGAACTTACCGTGCTCTTCAAAATACATCTCTGTATACTCTTTATAAAGAGCAAGATCTGCGGTCTTTTCATCGACCTTTATCTTATGCTCCTTTGTGTACTTATCTGAAATGTACTTATAATGCGCAACAACGCCTTCATCAGAACCGAGCTCCACGAACCACGACTTTACAACGAACTGCAAATAAGGCGGTTCTTTTGAAGCTGTGGTAAGATTAACACGCTCGTTCCCCCACTTATCAACGATGACCTGTTCGTACTTGTTAGCCGTGTTGGGGTCATACTGGTTGGGAAGCAAGGGCTGAATGAAAGTAAAAAGAATCATTGCCAGCATAAGGTAGATAAGGAAAACCGCTACCTTGTGCTTTCTGAACTGCTGAATGGTGCTTTTCAGGTAGGAATAATTGGAGTAACCGATACGTTCAGTATTTTCTTCATCAAACTCGGCAACTTCAAAATCCTCCTGTGTTAGAGAATCTCTCTGTTCCTGCAGAAGCTTTTCTTCAAGCTCAACAGCCTTAAAATCCTTATAGCCCTTAGGAATTCTTGCCATTATCGGTCACCTGCCTTTCTGCCAAGACTGATTCTCGGATCGAGGACAACCATAAGCAAGTCGCCGAGAATGAGGCCGATGATACCAACGGTTGCGTAAAGAAGGACAATCGCCTGAACCAAGGTGTTGTCGCTCCTTTGGATGGAATCAACCAAAAGGCCGCCCATACCTTTGATACTGTAAAGATGTTCGACATAAATCGAACCTATGATAGTGTTAAGGAAAGATGTGGGGAGGTACTGTGCAAGGGGAACGAAAGCGTTCTTAAAGACGTGACCGAACATGATTCTGTTTTCGGAAGCGCCCTTAGCACGTTCAAGCTTAACGTAGTCCTTATTGAACTCGTCAACCATGTAACGTCTGACCCACATACCGTAATAAGCAATGTTACCGAGTGACATGGAAAAGATTGGCAACAGCCACCAATACCACGAGACGTCCTCGTTATAAATCATGGAAGCATCGGTCCAAAGCGTGCCGAAATGCTGGATGAAAATGTAGTAAACTGCCGCAGGAACCGCCTGGATGAAGACAATAAAGAGCGTTCCGAACTTATCGAAGAACTTGCCCTTGTACTTTGCCATAAAGACACCCAAAGGGATACCGAGGATAAGAGAGAAAATAATGGAACAACTGCCCAAAGCCGCAGACACGGGAAGTCTGGGGCCCAAAATCTCGGTTATCGGCACATTTACCTGAATTTTATTTGAAACGCCAAGGTCGCCGTGGAAGAGATCAACAAAGAAGTCGAAAATCTGCACAATCAGCGGGTCCCTGAGTCCCATTTCTCTTAACTTGTTCTCAATCTGCGCTTCGGTGAGCTTATCGAAGTTGTTGAAATAACCTTCAATAGGCATCAACCTCAACAAAACAAAGACTATAACTACAATCACCACGAGGGTGAGTAAAGAGCGCAGTAATCTTTTGCCTAAATACTTTAACATTTCGGAGAATCAATCCAATCGTTAATCAAAATTTGTAATTCTTAAATCTTTGAACTAATTACTTAGAGCTATCTTAGCTATCTTAAAACCTTGAGAAAAAGGGGAATTTCAGCGTTCTGAAAAGAACTGCTTGTCAAGAATATGCGGAACGGGTATCCCCCGTTCCGCATATCGGTTAGTTAAATAATACGAAGCTTAAAGGGATAGAGCAATTACTCAGCGGCAACTGCTTCCTTGTTTGCGGTGTACTCTTCCATGGTGATGAAGTGGTCATAAAGCTTCTGACCCTTGTATCTGAGAGCAGATACGCCGAAGGGAGCATACTGACCTTCGAATACGTTAAGCTTTGTAGCAACGTAGCTGGATACGGAAGTACCGTAAGGAATGGTAAGAGCGTGCTCGATAAGGTAAGCCTCTGCTGCTGCAAAGAGCTCGTAACGCTTGTCGAGGTCAACCTTTTCAGCCTTAGCAACTTCAACAAGTCTGAAGTATTCGCTGATGGTTTCAGCTGCTGCGCCGCTTTCTTCAACTGCGGAAGCCATGAAACCGTACTTGTAGTTGATGTCATCGCTCTGATAGAAGGGATCTGTGTAAGTTTCGGGGTCTGCGTAGTCAGCGCCCCAGTTGCACTTCATGAATGCATACTTACCGGAACGTCTTACTTCTGTAAGGAAGCTGGTGGAAGGACCTGCTTCAACGATGATGTCGATGTAATCTGTGCCAAGAACTGCTTCCATTTCCTGTTCGAGAAGGATGCATTCCTTTTCCCAGTCTGTATCGGTAGGATTGTACTTAACAAGAACCTTTACGGGGAATGTTGCGCCTGCAGCGGTAAGCTCGGTCTTAGCAGCGTCTCTGTAAGACTTAGCTTCGTCTTCGTTGTAGAAGTCAGCAGACATGATGTCCTTGAACGCATCAAGAGCTGTGTAGTCAACGCCCTTGCTGTTGTTTGTGAAGGAAGTGGGAGTTACGGTGTTGTAAATGAAGTTGTAAGGATCGTCTGTGCCGGAAACAGCTACGAGGTTGTATCTGTTAAGAGCAGACATCATAGACTGACGGAAGTTTTCGTTGTTAACAGCGAGCTTCCAATTTTCGGGTTCGTACTCAGCTTCAAACTGAGGATTGAAGTTGAAGCAGTAGAAGTAGGAGTAGTCGATGGAAGGTCTTTCCTGGCTAACCTTGCTGTTCTTCTCTTCGTCTTCAAGCCAGCTGTTGAGAATGTCAGAATCGAGGCCGCAGTAATCAAGCTCGCCTCTGAGAACCATCTCAGGAGCGGTGGTGTTTGCTTCTGCGTTGTAAGTCTTCTGGATTACGTCAATGTAAACGTTGTCCTTGTCCCAGTAAAGGGGATTCTTAGTGAGGATCTGCTTCTGAGAAGAAACAAACTCGGAGAGGTAGTAAGCGCCGCAGTAAAGCATCTTATCGTTGGAAGTAGCGAACGCTGTGCCGTACTGTTCAAGATAAGGACCGTAAGCGGGCATATAGTTAGCGTAGCAAGTAGAGGAGAGGAAGTAAGGAACGTCGTCAACAAGTGTATAAACAAGCTTGCCGTCAACAACCTTTGCGCCTACTTCGTCGAAGGAGATTTCGGGCCATTCGTTACCGTCAGCGTCAAAGCCTGCGGGGATAACGTTACCGTCTTCGTCTGTGAAACCGTCCTTGTAGGAGAGGTAGTTATAGTATTCCTTAGCGTTCTTGATGATGCCGAAGAACAAATTAACTGTTTCGCTTCCGTTAACGGGATCAAGGCTGTACTTCATTGCGTCAACGAAGTCCTGTGCTGTAACATCAGCAACTTCCTTACCTGTGTGGTCGATCCACTTAACGCCTTCACGGATGGTGAAAGTCCATGCCTTAGCGTCAGCACCATAGCTCCACTCGGTTGCAAGTCCGGGAAGCATTGCGCCCTTGTTGTCGTACTCAATGAGAGTGTCCACAGTGTTTGCACCGATGCTCTTCTCATAAGTGTTGGGGGTGCAGAGGTAGTTCATTGTTGTAACCTCTGTCTGATAGAGGGTACGGTAAACTACAGGCTCGGAAGGAGCTTCGCCCTCAGAGCTGTCATCTGTACTTTCGGTGGATTCATCTGCTCCGGATTCAGTGCTGATATCCTGGCTAGAGCTGTTATCGTCGGAAGAACCGACGCATGCGCCGAGGATGGAGCAAACAAGAACCATGCAAAGTAAAAGTGCCAATAATCTGGTTTTCATTTTAGTCCTCCTAAATTTTGTGATACCAAAAGCTAAACTAAAGCTCTTCATATCCATGATGTTTTTATATACAGAATTTCCCGCATATAAAAAATAATTACTCTTAATATACATTATTTCGAGTCGTTTGTCAAGCTTTTTGAGGCAAAAAAGTCGAAAATAAATCAATAGGTGGTTGAATAAACACTCACACCACCACAATAGGTGGCTTTAAAAGGCGTTTAAGTAATTTGAACACAAAATAGCGACCGACAAGCAAAATGCGTAAGACCTTCGTCTTACGCACTCTGCTGAAATTTGAGGAGAATTATTATACGAAAACAACCAACCCAAAAAGGGATTACAGATTGATTTCTCGGTTAAATAATACAAGGCTTAACTTAAATCACTCTTAAAGCAAAACAAAACTTAAAATCAAACAGCGAAAAACATTTTGAGGTTCTGAGAACAGACTCCTTACCTACCCTTCCTCTTTCTCAAACCTATAAACAACGAAACGCACGCAACCGCAAGCAAAACGCCCCCAAGCACAGTAAAGAGAGTTGTACCTTTGAGCAAAAACCAACAACCGAAAACAAAAGCCCAAATACTAAACACAAGGCAGAGGAAGAAAATAAACTTATTACCGACGGTGCGCAGACCGGAAGTAATCGGACTCAGTGACGAGAGAAAACTGAGCCACGCACCGCCGTTCTCGATGGGGCTTGTGTCGTACGTACCGTCCGGAAAATCGTATCCCTCGCCTTCATCGGAAGAGCGCGTCGGAACGCTGTAACCGCAATCGGGGCAGCATCTGCTGAAAAAGCGTGCTCCGCACTCAGGGCAAAGTCTGCCGTCGTAACCGGCTTTCACCCCGCAGTTAGGGCAAAACCCGCTATCAAACACGGTTGCGCAATTTGAACAAAGCTGCTTAAATTCAACGCTGCCGCAGGAAGCGCATTTTAATGCGACGTTTACGGTTTTCGCTTCGCAAAACTTACAAATTTTCAAAACAAATCAACTCCTTCAACAAGGCAAATCAAATACTTTAATGTTACTGTAAACATTTTAAGGTAATGGTAGCACATTTGTTTCACGCTGTCAACAAGAAGCCTCCCAAAAAACAAAAGGTTGCGTTAAGCTTAAAAAGCTCGCAACCCTTTAATTACTAAATTAAAACATAAATGAAATTCCCTTGTTTTACTCTAAAGGCAAGGTGAAACCAAAGGTACTTCCCTCTCCTTCAACGCTTTCGGCAAAAACCGTTCCTCCGTGGGCGGTCACGGTAGATTTTACGATTGAAAGTCCGAGCCCCATGCTTTCGGAGCTTCCCTCGGTTCTCGAAGCGTCAACTCTGAAAAATCTGTCCCAGACCTTGGAAAGATTCTCTTTACTGACTCCGATTCCGTCGTCCTTAACTGAGCAAAGTGTCTTGCCGTCTTTCGCTTTAAGGGTGAGGAGGACAAATCCGCCTTGCTTGCCGTACTTAACAGCATTGGAAACCAAGTTTAGAATCACTCGCATTATGCGGTTCTGGTCAGCAAAGACCTCAATTCCCGTTTCGATGTCCGTTTTGATTTCAATTTCCTTCTCCTCTGCGAGAAGGCTCATTTCCTCAGCCACGATTTGAGCAAGCTCGCTCAAATCGAATTTTTCTTTTGCCATCCTCACAACTCCGCTGTCTGCCCTGGAAAGAGACAGCAGCTCCGAAATGAGAACGTTCATCTTCTTGCTCTGTTTATGAATGGAATCAAGAGCACTTTCAACCTCTGCCCTGTCATCAAGATTTGTCAAGGCGTACTCACTTTGCGCCATGATTACCGCAGTAGGTGTTCTGAGCTCATGGGAGGCGTCGGCAGTGAATTGCTTTTCCTTTTTGAAATTCTGTTCCAGTCTGCCAAGCATCTTGTCAAAAGTTGCCGCCAGAGTATAAATCTCATCATTTCCCTCTCCCAGTGCAATCCTCGCAGAAAGGTCTTCGCTGTCACCGATTCTGTTCGCCGCCTCGGTAATCTGTGACACTGGCTTGAACGCCTTTTTGGTAATCAGATACCCCAACAAAGCGGAAACCAGAATAACAAAAGGAATAAAGAGAATTACCCAGTTAATCGTTCTGTAAATGGCGGCATTTGCCGTGGTAGAGCTTACAGCACCGATAACCCAGGTTCCTGCGGTGTTTCTTCCGGGGATAACCAGAAACTTGGAAAAAACGTAATAACTGTTTTTCCCGGACTTAACCGTTTTGAGCGTACCGTCAGCAAGCGATGCAGGTGAAGAAATCGAAGCAGGAAGTGCACCGTAACTCCTCCCGCTCTCAGTTTCCTGCATGTAAATGTAAACCTCTTCCCTCACGTAAGAAAAACCGTTGGGTATGCTTAAAGAAAAGTTTACCTTATCAAAAGGCTTACCTTGCCCGTTGTTCGGTCCTTTCTCAAAGTCCTCACCCGTAGGCGGAGCATCTTCGGGGAGCACGCCGTCGGGAGGAATGAGTTCAGGCGGAACACCCTCCGGAGGAACGCCGTTTACGTCATTTCTTTTTAAAACACCGTCTTCCGAAGCGGAGTCGCTAACCTCAAAAACATCAAAATAAACAACTTCTTCATCAAGAAGCGCAACGCTCAATGAAGAATCGGCAGTTTTTTCGGAAAACGTAGGTGACGCTGTTTGAAGCGCCTCGGTTGTTCCGTTTTTTTGTGCCGAAGTATTGCCACTCTTATCAACATTAACATAACAAATCTCGCTGAACGCCGCATCTACCGCAGAACGGAGCGTTTCCTTCAACTCATTGGTCACGGCACGTCTGCTCACGGAAACCACGGACGTAAGAAGAACCACTGCCAGTAAAAACATCAGTAATGTAAAATACGCAGTTATCCTAAACTTAATGGAACGCCTTTTCATAACCTTTCACCTCGGCAGTTCCGAAAGAACGTACTGCCTTCTGCTCCTTATTCTTTAAGGATGTAGCCCACCCCTCGAATTGTGTGGATAAGCTTTTTTTCGCCCTCGCCGTCAATTTTCTTTCTAAGATAACTGATGTAAACGTCTATCACATTAGAGCCGCCCTCGTAATCGTAATTCCAAATGTGGCTCTCAATGCGCTCCCTTGTAAGAGCTGTGTTCTTGTTTCTGAGCATGTACTCAAGGATAGCAAACTCCTTTGATGACAGCCTTATAACTCTGTCGCCCCTCTTTACGCTGTGACTGTTGCAATCCATTGTAAGGTCGTCAATCTTTAACACGTTGGTCTTTTCGTTACTCTGACGGCGAGTAATAGTACGAACCCGTGCAACAAGCTCATCAAGGGAAAAGGGCTTGATGAGGTAATCGTCTGCTCCGCTGTTCAAGCCCGCTACTCTGTCGCTTACGCTGTCCATGGCGGTAAGAAGCATTGTCGGCGTAGGGTTACCGGCTCTGCGCAAACGCCTCAACACTTCCAGTCCGTCCAACTTGGGAAGCATTATGTCAAGCACAATTGCATCGTATTCAGCCATCATAACGTAATCAAGAGCTTCTTCTCCGTCAAAACAGCTGTCAACGGAAAAGCCCTCAGCAGTGAGTCTTTTTGTAACAACGGCATTAAGGTCCTTTTCATCTTCAACGACAAGTATACGCATTATAACTAACCTCCGAAAGCATACTTTTTGCACTTTCAGTCAAATTATAATCATAAAACATTAAAACTGTATGAATTTAAATCTTTAATTTAAGAAACAAACGACGGTGCAAAAAAGAAGCGACGGAGCTTGCCCGCCGCCTGAAATTCTAACAGTAAAAGATTTTTTTGATTCTTAGAGCAAGGCCGTCACGGTACAAAGCTGTTTCTCCCACGGCAAAAAAACCTTCAGCCCCGTAAATGCGGTAAAGGCTCCCCACGGGAGCTTCCATCGCTTCACGTGCTCTGATTTTTTTAAGGTAAACCTCAGCTCCGTTTTTAAACAGCTTTTCAAAAAACGGGATAAGCTTGATAATCGGCAGGTGAGTAAAAACGCTCTCCACGGGAACGAGCCTTTCCAGCCGTTCCTCGGGGTCAAGAGAATCCAATTCATCAAGGCTGATGGCCTGCGAGCTGTCAAACTGCCCCACGCTTGTCCTTTCAAGACTGCTCATAACCGCAAAAGTACCGAGCTTTTCCGCAATGTCCTCGCAGAGCGTCCTGATGTAAGTACCCCTTGAACAGCTGACGTCAATAAAAAACTTTCCGTCTTGCTCAGACGCTTTTATGTCATAAACGGTAATTTCCCTTGCTTGACGCTCCACCTCGATCCCCTGACGTGCAAGCATAAGAAGCTTCATTCCGTCCACCTTTAAGGCAGAATACATGGGTGGTGTTTGTAAGTAAGAGCCCTTAAAACTCTCTGCGGCAGCCTTAAATTCCTCAAATCCGGGGTTTGGTTTCTCGCTTCGTTCAATGACCTTACCCGTAATGTCTCCGCTGTCCGTACGGTAGCCAAACTCGATTCCCGCACGGTAGCTCTTGTCATGGTCCATTAAAAACTCCGAGGCTTTTACCGCACGCCCCACCATAACAGGCAAAACCCCCGTTGCCAGAGGGTCGAGGGTTCCGCAATGGCCCACGGTTTTAGTTCCGTAGGCGTTTCTTATTCTGTTTACTACCCTGTGAGAGCTGAGTCCCTCGGGTTTATTTACAACAATTATTCCGTTTGCTTCTTTCATCTGTTCTTTCACGAAAAGACGCTTTTAACGTCCTCGATAATCCTCGCCTTTGCTTCATCCAAGGAACAACAAAGTCTGTACCCTGCAGCATGGTAATGACCGCCGCCGCCGTGAGCCTTTGCAAAATCGGCTACGTTAATGTCAGCGTTTGAACGAAGAGAAACCTTGATCTCCTCACCCTTAGGTCTGAGCACCGCCGAAACCTCAACGCCCTCAACCTGTCTCGGAATCTGATTCAAAACGTCAATGTCGCTTTCCTTGGCACCGCAAGCCTCCATGGTTTCTGCAGAAACGGCTACCATGGCGAAACGGCCGCCGTAGTGGAATTCAAGTGCTTCGTACGCCGACTTTTCCAAGGCAACCTGTTCCATCGACTTGCACTCAAACAACCGCTTGTTGATAAAATCAAAGTCTGCCCCCGCACGGATAAGTTCCGCTGCGTACTCGTAGGTTTCGGGGCGGGTGGCGGGGTACTTAAAACCGCCGCTGTCCGAACAGATCGCACCGTAAAGCACCGTTGCGATCTCTTTATCCAAGGGCACTCCAAGTTCCTTTAACAGCTCGTAAACAATTTCGCCGTTTGCTATGTAATCCGCTCTGAGCAAACGCTTTTCACAAGGAATGCTGTTAACCTCGTGGTGGTCAACGGAAAGAGCAAATTTCCTGCCCTCAACCAAGAAATCCAAAGCGCCGAGCATGGGCTTTGAAGCCACGTCAACGCTGACAAAGGTCTGAGCCTTTGAGCTTGACTCCACGCTCTCAAAAACGTTCGCCCCGTTAAAGAAAGCAAGCTTTCGGGGGATTTCATCGGCGCAAAGGGCAAATGCGCTCTTGCCCATTTTTCTAAGAGCAAGAACCAATGCCGCCGCAGACCCCAAAGTATCACCGTCGGGGTGCGCATGAGAAACCACGCAAAAATCGTCGTTAGCTTTCAGAAAGTCAGCCGCCTCACGGTAATCCACATCCTTGACGGAATCAAAGTCCTGAATTGCCATCAGTCCTCTCCTCCCTCTGTTCCTGCGCCGTCGGAATACTCAATGTTTTTGAGAATGTCAGAAATCCTCATCGCTCTTTCCGCGGTGTTGTCCTTAACAAAGCTGAGCTTAGGCGTAACCCTGAGATTAAGCCTTGCGGCAAGCTCGCTTCTGATGTAGCCCGATGCGGAATCAAGCCCCTTGGCAATGTCGCGGTCATTTGCGTTAGTTCCAAGCACACTGTAATAAACTTTGGCAAAGGAAAGGTCATTACTCACGCTGACACCTGTCACGCTGATAAAAGCACCGCTCACTCTCGGGTCTTTGACGGAGCGCAGAATGTCCGTAATCTCTCTGGAAACACTCTCGTTGATTTTATCTGTTCTGTGAGCCATAATCCCTCTCCTTTTTCAAAAGCTTTAATTCTCTACGCAGTTTATACTTCTCTTTTGTGTCCGTTTTTATGTGTGGGAATCATTTGTACTAAAACGCACTGAAAATTCCCGAAATAGTCATTTATCTCTTTACTTCTTCCATTACAAAGGCTTCAAGAACGTCACCGATCTTGATGTCATTAAACTTTTCAAGACCGATACCGCACTCGAAGGACTGAGCAACTTCCTTAGCGTCGTCCTTGAATCTCTTAAGCGAAGAAATCTTGTCCTCGAAGATAACCACGCCGTCACGTACAACTCTTATCTGCGCGTGTCTGCTCACCTTACCGTCGGTAACGTAAGAACCTGCGATGGTGCCCACGTTGGGAACGTGAATCGTCTGACGAACCTCCGCATGACCGAGGAGAACCTCCTTAAAGGTGGGTGCAAGCATACCCTTAAGAGCCTTTTCAACCTCTTCAAGGCACTCGTAAATAACACGGTAGGTACGGATGTCAACAGCCTTTTCATCTGCGGAAAGCAATGCCTGTCTGTCGGGACGGACGTTGAAGCCGATGATGATGGCGTTGGATGCGGAAGCGAGCATTACGTCGTTAGCGTTGATTCCGCCGACAGCGGTGTGAATAACGCTGACCTTAACTTCTTCATTGGAAAGTTTAACAAGGCTTGCCTTTACCGCTTCTGCCGAACCCTGAACGTCAGCCTTAACGATGATGTTAAGCTCCTTAACACCGTTACCTATCTGGCTGAACAAATCTTCAAGGTTTGCCTTAGCGGCACGGTTGAACTGAGCTTCTTTTTCGTCGTGTTTACGCTGTTCAACAAGCTCACGTGCCATCTTCTCGTCGCTTACGGCGTTGAAGATGTCGCCCGCATTGGGAACCTCGGAAAGTCCCGTGATCTCAACAGGGCAAGAAGGGCCTGCAACCTTAATGCGCTCGCCCTTGTCGTTGAGCATTGATCTTACTCTACCTACGGAAGTACCGGCAATAACGATGTCGCCCATGTGGAGAGTACCGTTTTGTACGAGAATGGTAGCAACCGCACCTCTGCCCTTATCAAGCTTAGCCTCAATAACAACGCCCTTTGCGGCACGGTTGGGGTTAGCTTTAAGGTCCATTACTTCTGCGGTGAGAAGAATCATTTCAAGAAGCTCTTCAATACCCTGACGCTTGAGAGCAGAAACGGGAACGCAAATAACGTCGCCGCCCCATTCCTCGGGAACAAGTTCGTACTGAGTAAGAGCTGTTTTTACGTTGTCGGGGTTAGCTTCGGGCTTATCCATCTTGTTGATTGCAACAACGATGGAAACTCCCGCCGCCTTAGCGTGGTTGATAGCTTCAACCGTCTGAGGCATGATACCGTCATCAGCGGCAACAACAAGGACTGCAATGTCCGTAATGTTTGCGCCTCTTTCACGCATTTGGGTAAATGCCGCGTGGCCGGGGGTGTCAAGGAAGGTGATGTCCTGACCGTTTTTGTTAACACGGTACGCACCTATGTGCTGTGTAATTCCGCCCGCTTCGCCTGCGGTAACTCTTGTATCACGAATAGCATCAAGGAGAGAGGTCTTACCGTGGTCAACGTGACCCATAACAACCACAACGGGAGCACGGGGTTCGAGAACCTCGGGTGCGTCAACACTCTCATCAAAGAGCTTTTCTTCTATGGTAACAACAACCTCTTTGTTTACGGTGATTCCCATTTCGTCACAGAGAAGGAACGCCGTGTCAAAGTCCACAGTCTGGTTAAGAGTAGCCATAACGCCCATGGTCATAAGCTTTTTAATGACAGTGGGGGCGGCAGTCTTCATTCTGGACGCAAGCTCTGCAACAGTTATCTCGTCCGGAACGGAAATAACAAGCTTAACAGGCTGGGGTTTGGGTGCGGGCTTCTTGTCCTTATTAAAGCTGTTCTTGCCTTTGTTGTCAAAGCGCTGCTGTTGCGGCTTCTTTTTAATTTTCTGGACGTTCTTATCCCTATCGGAATTCGTATCATACTTCAAAAGCTTCTCGTCGTACTTGGAAAGGTCAACACTCTCAGCCGTACCTCTCGTATCGACTACACGTACCTGTGTACGGTCCTTCTTCTTCACGGGTGCGGCACCCTTCTCCTTCTTAGCAGGAGCAGGCGCTTTAGCACCTTCGGAATCCTCGGCCGCAGACGTCTTACTCTCTTCCTCTGCGCGCTTCTTCTCTTCCTCAGCCTTTATTGCCGCTTTCTTATCATCGTAGAATTTAAAGAAAGCCGTAAGGTCAACCTGATTGTTCTGTGTAACGTATTCAAAGATTACGCTGAGTTCAGGTTCTTCCAAAACCGTCATCTGACTCTTAACAGCCAAACCGTGGTCGCTGAGAAGTGTGACAAGGTCCTTACTCTTAACATTCAGATCCTTTGACAATGTATTTATACGGTATTTTTCGATAGTTGCCATAAATAATCATCCTTTCGATAGTGATGTGCGGTGCTCACACCGCCGACGGAAAAAAGCATACGGCAAACCTGCCAAAAGCTTCGGTCACCTCCGCCAAAAAACGGTTACTGAACCTTTTCCAATTCCTGATAAATTTCTTCGGGCACGGGGGCTTTAAGAGTTTTTTCAATCCTCCTGCCCTTTCTTGCAGCCTTTATACAGTCAGCAGAGCATTTACAAATGTAAGCGCCTCTGCCGTTTGCCTTACCGCTTCTGTCAATGAAAACCTCGCCTTCCTTGTTCTTTACAACACGAACAAGAGATTCCTTCGGCATCATTTGGGCACAGCCGACGCATTTTCTGAGCGGCAAGCTCTTTTCGTTTCCGTTAGGCATAAATCATCGCCTCCAACAAACAATCCAAGGGGAACGATTACTCCTCCGAGTCGTCCTCTGCCAAAACTTCAAGTTCTTCAAGAGATTTTACACTCTTAATGTCTATCTTACAGCCCGTAAGCTTTGCGGCGAGCCTTGCGTTCTGCCCTTTGCGTCCGATCGCGAGTGAAAGCTGGTCGTCGTTAACGATTACTCTGTAAGAACGCTCGCCGTCGGGAAGCTTTGTAACAGAAATAACATTTGCCGGAGCGAGGGCTGCACTGATGAACTCTTCGCAGTTCTCGCTGTATTTGATAATGTCGATCTTTTCGTCGCAAAGCTCGGCGGAAACAGAGTTCTTTCTCATGCCCTTAGGGCCGATGCAAGAACCGATGGGGTCAACGTCCGGGTCTGCGGAGCTGACAGCGATTTTAGTTCTGCTTCCTGCCTCACGTGCAACTGCGTTAATGGTAACTGTTCCGTCCTTGATTTCGGGCACTTCAAGCTCAAAAAGACGGGCAACCAAGCCGGGATGCGTACGGGAAAGAACGATGGTAGGACCTCTCATCTCTTTCTTTATCTCGGTGATGAAAACCTTGGTTCTGTCACCGACATTAAAGCTCTCTCCTGCGATCTGCTCATGCTTGTAAAGCATCATCTCGTTCTTGCCGACTTCAAGAACCACGTTATCGGTGTTGGGGTCAACACGGACAACCACTGCAGAAACGATTTCTTCCTTGCGCTCTGCGTACTCTTTTATCATCATTCCCCTTTCCGCTTCACGGATACCCTGGATGATAACCTGCTTTGCGGTCTGGGCGGAAATACGTCCAAAATTCTTAGGCTTAATCTCCTGCTCAAAAATGTCGCCCACATTGTACTTCTTTGACTTTTCGTGAGCCGCCTCAACGGAAATCTGAGTTTTGCTGTCCTCAACCTCTTCAACTACTTCAAGCTGCTGGTACATACGAACTTCTTTCTTCACGGGGTCGAGCTTGACACGCACGTTTCCAAGTCCGCCGTTATCACGCTTGAACGCAGAAACAAGTGCGGTTTCGACTCTCTCCATCATGTAATCGGCGGAGATGCCTTTTTCCTTTTCAAGAGCCTCTAAAGCTTCAAAAAAATCCTTGTTCATTTCTCTTTATTCCTCCGAATTATTATACCTTAAATGTCGTAAACAACATAAGCCTTAGCAATACATTTCTTAGGAAGCACATAAACCTTACCGCTGTCATCCTCCGCTTTGACGGTAACGCTTTCACTTCCCGCTTCGGTGATAACTCCGCTCAGTTCCTTCACGCCCTCAACGGCGGCGAAAAGCTTGAACTTGCAGGTAAGCCCTTTTTCCGCAGCGTAATCGTAATGCTCCTTACGTTTGAGCACTCTGTCGAGTCCCACGCTGGAAACTTCAAGAAAATAAGCGCCTTCTATGGGATCAGCTTCATCAAGCATGGGGTCAATAAGCTTTGTAACAACACCGCAGTCATCCAAGCTCACGCCTTCTTCTCTGTCAATGGTAACAAGCAAATTCAGCCCCTCGGGCTCTTTTACCAGCTCCACGTTCCAAAGAACAAAACCTGCTCCTTCCACGGTGGCTTTGATAAGTTCCTCCACCTCTTTGGCGATGTTCTTTTTCATAAAAGCCTCCTCTTACGAAACAAAAGAGCGAGTCTTTATAAACTCACTCTTTCACTTAATATCATACTTTAATACAATTATACCACGCTTTTTTAAAAAAGCAATAGCTTTTAAGAAAAAACTTACTCTTTTGGTGTGAAAAGCCCTTTTTTCATAACTAAATCCCAATCCACAAAAATCGGACTCGATTTATCGGAGGACTTACCGCCTACTTTTCGCAGAGTGATAACTCCGTCTGCCAAAAGTTTTTTAAGTGCCGTGTTAATCTTATCTTTTTCAAGTTTTTTGTCTTTACTCAAAGCGTCAACGGTACGGGCGCAAGTCGGAAGAACTTTTGAACTCCTCTCTTCCTCGCCCTTAAGGAACTCGAAAATCCGTTGATAGTACGCCCCAAACATTTCAGCCTCATCGGGGAGCTGAACGCACCAGCTGGTAGTTTCCTGCAACTGTCTGGAGACGCTACCCTTTATTGCATACAAGCCGACCTCTTTGTTGTAGAAATTTTTGAGAAACGACGTAACAGAACTGAAATGTCCGTCGCCCGAAAACAAAATGAACGCTTCAATGTCATCGGCTGCCAATGCTTTTTGATAAATGTTGTCAAGTATAATAAAATCCGTAAAATCTTTTTTTACGCCAAAAGGACTGCGCGTGTCGATAATCTTGTTTGTGTACGGTCTTATGCGACCTATTTCGTCTGCGAGATTCTTGTGAGAGAAATCCGCAAAAAAGTAAATCTCTTTAATGTTGACCCTCTCGCTGAGGTCTTCAAACCACGCTTTTATGTTTGGCTTGATTCCGTAATTGTTGTTAAGCGAGATGTACCAATGCTCGTAATCCACAAAGGCGACTGCAGAGGGTAAGCCGTTAGAAGCAGGCTGTCTGCTGTTAGCTGTCTGAGATGATTGGAGCTTGTTCCCTTCTTCGCCCTTGGAAAAAATCCGTTTAAAAATGCCTTTTACCTCCTTTCCCAATTATTAAACTAAAGCGTCCATTCATTTGGAGTATAGCACCCTTGTCGCATTTTGTCAAGAGCTCAAAACGCCGTCTTAAACGCAAGGCAACGGCAAAGAAAGCCAAAACCACGGAGGATAAGCCGAGCAACAAAACGCTTCGGTAGAACGGCTGTTTGTTCTGTTACCCCACTCCAAGACGGCAAAGCTCATTTTTCAGTTGTTCCATGATCCGCTTTTCAAGGCGTGAGATGTATGACTGCGAAATGCCGAGCATGTCCGCAACCTCTTTTTGAGTGCGTTCCCTTCCGTCGGGGTCACCGAAGCCGAACCGCTTTTCGATTATCAAGCGGTCACGGGGAGAAAGGCTTTCAAGTGCGTCTTTGATGAGTCTTTTGTCCTCCCTCTCCTCGATGGCGGAGTAAACGTAATCGTTTTCTGTTCCCAAAATGTCGGAAAGCAAAAGTTCGTTTCCGTCCCAGTCCGTGTTCAACGGTTCATCGAGGGAAATCTCCGAACGTGCGGAACTGAGTTTTCGCATTATCATCAAAATCTCGTTTTCAATGCAACGTGAAGCGTAGGTTGCAAGTTTAATCTGCTTATCTGCCCTGAAAGTGTTCACCGCCTTCATCAATCCGATGGTTCCGATTGAAATCAAGTCCTCCAGTCCCAGCGAACTGCTCTCAAACTTCTTTGCTATGTAAACCACAAGGCGCAGATTCCTTTCCACCAAGGTCTGCCTCGCCGAGGGGTCGGTTTCGATGAGGGAGATGAGCCTCGTTTCCTCTTCGTGACTGAGGGGCGCAGGCAAGGTCTGAGGCCCGTTTATGTAAAAGCTTCCCTCCTCCTTCAAACCGAAAATCCGTCCGAAAAGGCGCAAAAACGTGCGAATCAATTTGTTTTTCATTACTCTTACCTCTCTTTGTCGTAGACTGTCCGTGCCTAAATCAAAACCGCAGGTGCAAGCCCTGTCATTCCGCCGTAAGTCCCTTCGGA
>JAFXKQ010000072.1 GCA_017531625.1 Clostridia bacterium
AACAGAACGCCCAGATCATTAAGCCATTTAACCGCAGAGGGACCTTCGTTAACCAGCTTATAAAGAAGCTCGGGAACATTTTTGAAGTGACCTCCGCCCATGGCATCGAGGTAATGAATCGCGGGAGAATCGTTCTCCTTATCAGCTGCCTGAATTCCGCCCTCAGCCATCATGGTATTGGCGTCTCCGTGACGAAGCTTTGTAACGATCATTACGTCAGCACCGTTGTGTTTTGCGGTGATTGCCGCCGCAGAACCTGCACCGCCGCCGCCGATGACAAGCACGTCAACATCGTAATCTGTCTTACTGAGATCAATGTCTTCGCTCTTGATGCGGCTGTTGGCCTGAAGCATTTCCGCAAGCTCCAAGGGAACTCTTTCCCCTTTGTTAGGCCCGATTTTAAGAGCTGTAAACATGCTGTCTATGTAATCCGGATGGAAAGCCTTTAAAAGTGCTTCCTTCTCCTCTTGCCCCATACGTCGAGGCTCGTTCTTCATTCTTTCCTCACGAGTGGCTTCGACCTTCTTAATGGACTCTATCATTTCGTTTGTAAGCATAATTGCACCTACTTCTCAATGTCTCTGTTAACGTAAAGCTCTTTCAGTTCCTCAATGGGCTTCTGCATAAGAGCCTCCAAAAGCTCCTTAAAGTTGCCGTTTTCAATTTCTTTAACACGGTTTTCCACGTGCTCGCTCTTAGGTACAAGGTACTTGCCCGTGATACGGCGTGAAAGGAGCCCGACTTGCGAATGAGTGATCCCCGCAGGACAACGTGCAGAACAGATTCCGCACATAACGCAGTCGAAGGATTCCTCTGCGCATTTCTCAAATTCACCCCTCTGTGCGTAAGCTATGTACTGCATAACATTAAGCTGTTGCGGACAGGACTTTGTACAAGCGTTACAACCGATACAGCTGTAAATCTCGGGATAAAGCTGCATCATGATCTGAGCTTCCAAGCTAAGCTTCTCCATGTCATAAACCTGTTTTACCAAGGGGAAGAACGGAAGGGTTGCAACGTACATTCCCTCCTCAACCTTTGTCTGACACGAAAGGCAGACTTTAAGCTCTCTGTCGCCTTTAATGCGGTAAATCGTAGCACAAGCACCGCAAAAACCGCAACGGCATCCGCAACCTCTCACAAGCTGATAACCCGAATACTCCATTGCGCCCATAATCGTAAGGTTTGAAGGCACCGTATACTTTTTACCGTATAAATAGATGTTTACTGTATCTTTAACATTTTCCATTAACCGCAAACTCCTTTAAGGGTCTTTAAATCAAAAAATCAATACTCGTCGGGAAGCTCGTCAAGCTGGTCGAAACTGAACACAGGACCGTCCTTACAAACGTACTTATTACCCACGTTGCATCTGCCACACTTGCCCACACCGCACTTCATCCTCATTTCAAGGGTGGTAAAAATCTGAGTATTTTCAAACCCGAGCTTTATCAGCTCTTCAAGGGTGAGCTTGATCATAATGGGCGGACCGCAAAGAATAACGGTCTTGGTCGTGTCAAATCCGAGTTCCTTAACAAAGGCGGGAACAAAACCCACATGACCGTCCCAATTCTCCTGAGGGCGGTCGATGGTGAGGTGAACCTTCATTCCGTCTTCTTTTTTCCACTCGTTTTCAATTTCTTCATAATCCACAAAGTCGTCCTTTGAACGTGCACCGTAAACCACGTCGATGATACCGTAATTACTGCGGAAATGACGGCAGTAATTTATAACAGAACGAAGAGGCGCGAGTCCGATACCGCCCGCAATGAAAAGGAGATCCTTCCCTTTCAAAGCCCCTTCGACAGGGAATCCGTTACCGTACGGACCTCTAATGCAGATCTGTTGACCCACTTCAATTCTGTGAAGCCATTCCGTAAGACAGCCACACTTCTTTATAGAAAACTCAATAAAATCTTCGTTGGTAGGAGAAGAGGTAATCGAAAACATTGCCTCTCCCACTCCGGGGATTGAGAGCATAGCGCATTGACCCGGGATGTGCTTTAAGGGCTTATCCCCGTCAAGGCTGTGAACTCTGAAAGTCTTAATGTCAGCAGTGTCAACCCGAATGTCCGTAACAACTGCAACAAACGGAATCAAAGTATCGTTACTGTTCATTTTTCACGCCTCCGATTCTTTTCATAACCTTAACAATGTTCAAGGACACGGGGCATTTTTTCAGACATCTTCCGCAACCCACGCAACCGTAAACCCCATCGTTGTTCATGGGGAAATAAACGAGCTTATGCATAAACCTCTGACGGAAACGTTCAGGCTGAGTGTGTCTGGGGTTCTCCGCCGCCATAAGTGTAAAATCGGAATACATACAGCTGTCCCAACAACGGAAACGCTTAACCTCATGCCCTGTGTCAAAATCCCGAATGTCGTAGCATTGACAGGTGGGGCAAACAAAGGTACAGCTACCGCAGCCCAGACAGCTCTGAGAAAGCTCTGCCCACGCTTCAGACTCAAAGGTTTCAAGTTGTTTATCTCTTAAATCCGCAGGCTTTAAAGATGCCAACGGAAGCTTTGCAATTTTCGCTTTAATCAATGCCTTATCCGCTTCAACCACAGCGTCATCGGCAGAAACGAGCAAATCCTTTATGCTCTCAACAAAAGCCTCGCCCTTTTCCGTTAAGGGACTCAGATAAAGCGCGTCTTCAACCAAGCGTGCCTCAACGTCTCCTCCCGGCGCTGATGCGTCAATGCCAAAGGAGGAACAAAAGCACGTTTCTTCGGGATTGGAGCAAGCAAGCGTAATGACGGTAGCCGCATTACGTTTTTCTGCATAGAAGCTGTCAACATGCTCAGAAAGGAAAACTCTGTCAAGGACAGCAAAAGCAGCCGCATCGCAGGCACGAACCCCGAACACTACAAAATCCTTAACTTCTTCCCTTCTGTCGATGACCTCTATGTTTTTGCCTTCCAGCTTAAAATCCACGATTCCCTGAACCTGGGGGAAGAAGAAGTCCTTTGCGCTTCTCACCGTGTTCAACTTTGATGAAAGCGTCTTTCCTTCAGTCCATTCTTCAAATCTCGCACCGTTTTCTGTGTCAACGGGCAAATAAAGCTTTTTATCAGAGGCAACTCTCGCAAAAAACTCATTAAGCTGAATGCCGTTAAGCTTGTAAGTCATCACTCGGCACCCCTTTCATAAACCACACCGGGCTCAACATCATCCGCTTTGTACTCGGTAAGAGGCTCACGGGGTAACTCCGTTTCTCCCGCCTGGAACTCGCCGTAAAGCTCATTGATGTCCTTAATAAACTTGCGGTTGAGCAAATGAAGCGGAATGTGTTCGGGACAAACTCTCGAACACTCACCGCAGTCCGTACATCTTCCCGCAACGTGGAAAGCACGGATTACGTGGAAAAGATTCTCTTCAAAGGGGTCAGCTGCCGCCTTATTCTGAACACCTGAATCGGGGTTATCAAAAATGCACTTTTCGCAAGAGCAAGCAGGGCAGACATTACGGCAAGCGTTGCACCTGATACAACGTGAAAGCTCCCCGCGCCAGAATTCGAAACGCTCTTTCGCGCTCATTGCTTCAAGCCTTGCGACCTCATCAAAGCGGTTACTGTCCAAAACTTCGCCTTCTTCGCCCAAAAGCTCGTCGTAAGCCACGTGTTTTTTACTCTTACAGCACAGACAGCGTTCCTGCATCAACTCGGAAGAGTCAGCCAAAATCTCGCCATCTGCGGTAACAAGGCGCACCTGTTCTCCCTCCCAAGAGGCAGAAATCAAAGAAGTAACGCCCTTTTCTCTGATTTTTTCAATGTCAAGCATTCCCTTACATTCCACGCCTACCACGTAAACGTTCTCACGCTTAATGCGGTGCTCGCTTACAAGCTGATTAAAACTGTAAGTGTCGCAAGGCTTGAGAAAAACAAGAATCTTGCCTTCTTTTTGTGTTTCTTTTATCAAATACTTGGAAAGGTTTGCACCGCAGAAGGGAGAATAAACAAAGCCTTTTTCAAGTCTTTCTGCACTGTTGAAAACAGCGGGTGTGGTATCGTAAGCGAAATCACCCTTTTCCCACGCCAAAACAGCTCTGACCGTACCGTCGGAAAGGAGAGCCTTTGCGCGTTCAAGCATTACTTTCTGCATCTCAAATCCTCCAGTCTTCTGTTTTCACCAAGGGCGGTTACGGTAGAAACAAAATCATTCATCGTGTCCGCAAATTTTGCTCCTTCAGCCGCAGAAACCCATTCTACCCTTGTTCTCCCCTTCTCGATGCCCATAAAGTCAAGCATGGAAAAGAGAAGCGTCATACGGCGGCGTGCGTAGTAGTTACCGGAAGTGTAGTGGCAATCTCCCGGATGACAGCCGCAAATGATAACACCGTCTGCGCCGCGCTGAAAAGCTTGAAGAACAAAAAGCGGATTAACCCTGCAAGAACAGGGCACTCGAATTATTTTAACGTCAGCGGGGTAATTCAAGCGGTTGGTGCCCGCCAAATCCGCACCCGCATAAGAACACCAATTACAGCAGAAAGCAACGATTTTAGGGCGAAAAACGTCCTTTGAACCCGTGGAATTATTTACTTGCATATAGCGTCCACCTCCGCTCTCAGCTGTTCGGTTGAGAAGCCCTTAAGGTCCATAGCGCCGGAAGGACAAACCACCGTACAAGCGCCACAGCCCTGACAAACCGCCTCATTCACCTGAGATACACGACGTATCTTAATACTGCGGTCGGGCATTTTAAACTCTTTATCAACGTAAGTGATTGCACCGTAAGGACAAACCCTCTCGCAACGGGAGCAACCGTTACAAAGCTTCTCGTCCGAATGTGCAACACAAGGATTACAAACGATGCTGTCCTTTGCCAGCAACCCGACTACCTTTGCCGCCGCAGCCCCTGCCTGGGCAACGGTTTCGGGAATGTCCTTGGGGCCTTGACACGCACCCGACAGGAAAATGCCTGCCGTGGGACTTTCCACAGGTCTGAGCTTGGGATGTGCTTCGGTAAAGAAATCGTTTGTGTCCATGCTTGCGGTAAGGAGAGTAGCGAGAGGACGGGCAGTCTTGTCGGGTTCAATAGCCGTGGCAAGAACCACCATGTCAGCGTTTATCTGAAGCTGTTCGCCCGCAATCAGGTCGAATGCTCTGACTTTGAGAACACCGTTTTCGGGAACTACCTTCCCCACCATGCCCTTGACATAGTGAACCCCGTACTGCTCTGCCGCACGGCGGTAAAACTCGTCAAATCCTTTACCGGGGGTACGTACATCTATGTAAAAAACGTAAACTTCTGTGTCGGGGTACTTTTCACGGGTAAGCATGGCATGCTTTGCCGTGTACATACAACAGATTTTAGAGCAATAGCTCTTTCCGCACTTGGGAGAACCGTCGCTCTCACGGGAACCCACGCATTGAACAAAAA
The DNA here is from genome assembly GCA_017531625.1 of Clostridia bacterium. GTDB lineage: Bacteria > Bacillota > Clostridia > Oscillospirales > CAG-382 > SIG636. The sequence continues at coordinate 5,386 of JAFXKQ010000072.1, forward strand.
CGATGGTGTGAGGATGCTTGCCGTCAGAAGGACGCAAGAGCTTACCACCCGTAGGACCGGCGGCGTTCATAAGTCTCTCGTATTCGAGCGAGGTTACAACGTCCTTGCTCTGGCTGTACGCAAACTCATCGTATGCATCAATGTTAATGGGTTCAAATCCCGTAGCAACAACGATTGCACCGTAATCCTCTTCAACAAAGGAATCCTGTGCCTTATAATCGATTGCGCCAACGCTGCATACCTTAGCGCAAACTCCGCATTTACCGTTTTTGAGCATGTTACAATGGTCAGGGTCAATGACCGCAACCTTCGGCACCGCCTGAGCGAAAGGAATGTAAATCGCCCTGCGCTCATCCATTCCAAGGTTAAACTCATTGGGAACTCGCTTCATGGGACACTTTTCTGTACAAAGTCCGCAACCTGTACAAACATCTTCCTTAACAAAGCGTGCCTTGCGCTTTATCTTAACCTTAAAGCTTCCGACAAAGCCCTTAACACCGCAAACCTCGCTATACGAAAGGATTCTTATTTTTTCGTGCTGTGCCGCTTCAACCATCTTGGGAGTCAGAATACAAGCTGCGCAGTCAAGGGTGGGAAAAGTTTTATCAAGCTGTGCCATCTTACCGCCGATGGTAGGACGCTTCTCGACAATGTCAACCTCAAATCCGGCATCCGCAATGTCAAGCGCTGTCTGGATACCGGCAATACCGCCACCTATGACGAGCGCCCTCTTTGTAACAGGCGATGTGCCGGCAACAAGGGGGGCGTTCAAAACGACCTTTGCGATAGCGGCACGGGTAAGAACGATGGCCTTTTCGGTACCGTCTTTAATGTCCTTATGAATCCAGGAGCACTGCTCACGGATGTTAGCCACTTCCAATAAATAAGGGTTAAGCCCAGCCGCAGAAACCGCCTTACGGAAGGTGTTTTCGTGCATTCTGGGCGAACAGGAGCAAACAACTACTCCCGTAAGATTCTTTTCTTTGATTGTGTCCTTTATCAGATTTTGACCTGCCTCGGAGCACATATACTGATAGTCAGCGGAAAAAACAACGCCCGGCTCCTTAGCCGCCGCCTCTGCCACCGCCTTAACATCAACGGTAGAAGCGATGTTGGTACCGCAATGACAAACAAACACGCCAATTCTGTGCATTACCTATCTCCTTAAAGCCTTTAAAGCTTAATTAAAACTAATTAAAAGCCTTATTTCGCATACTTACGAAATGCGCTGACGACCGCCTGCTGTGGGAGCTCAGGGTCGAGTTTACCGGGTAGCATATCCGCCTTGAAATGATTTGCCCCCTGCTTTCTCAAACAGGTGTTGCGCACCGCTTCGATAAGTTTAGCAGGCTCGACCTGTCTCGGACAGCGGTCGATACAAGCAAAACAGCTAAGGCATCTGTAAATCGAGGTGTCATCAAGCAATTCTTCCACCGCTCCACGCTCTACCATGTAAACAAATTCATGGGGATGATAATTCATCTCATCATAAGCGGGACAAGTGGCACTGCATTTACCGCAACGCATACATTTAAGAGGGTCAACGTTGCTGATGCGAAGGATTTCTTCACGAAGGGCGTTTGCTTTTTGCTTACTCATCAAAGCCCTCCTTTACACCGAGAGCCTCTGCAAGAAGCTCCGTAAAATACTTAACCTCTACCCCGCCTGCCGCATTAACCTTAAGGTTATACTGACAGAGAGGGCAAGCCGTAACAATAAGCTCTGCGCCCATGGACTCAGCGTTATTCTTAATGCTTACAGCTCTTTTAGCAGCAAAATCTTTATCTTCCAAAGTCACGTAAGCACCGCAGCATTCGTTTCGTTCAGCGTAAATAACAGCTTCACCGCCGAGAGCTTCAATCAAATCTTCGATAATTCTGGGATTCTCTGCGTTGTCAAACTGCATCGTCTTTGCAGGACGCAACAACAGACATCCGTAATAAGCCCCGATTTTCTTGCCGTTAAGAGGCTTGACAACACGTTTTTTTATCTCGTCAAAGCCCACGGTATCACGGAGCATTTCAAGAAAATGAATGACCTTAGTCTCACCATGATACTGACCGTCTGCGCCAAGGTAATTGTTAACCCTTGTTGCTATGTAATCATCTGTCAGCATGTCACGGTTGACCTGCTTTATCACATTATGACAAGCGGAGCAAAGGGTTACAAGAGTGCCGCTGTTATCTCTCGCTTTCATAAGAGCGCGGACAGAAGAAAGCTTTGTAGCAATCTCGTCCTTTGAAAGCGGATAAACGCCGCCGCAACACTGCCACTCGTTTAATTCTTCAAGCTCAACGCCCAAAGCACGTGCGGAAAGTCTTGCGTACTCATCCAAGTCCTTTGCCTTATTCTTTAAGGTACAACCGGGGTAATAACTAAAGGTCATCATCAAATAACTTCTTCCTTCCGACCGAATTCGACAAAAGTCGCAAAATCAACGGAATTAAACCATCCGTTCAGGATGGAAAACCTCATCAAACTTCTCTGCTGTGAGGAATCCAAGCTTAACGCAAGCTTCTTTAAGCGAAATGTTCTCGGCAAAGGCAAGTTTAACGGTCTTTGCCGCATTTTCGTATCCAATGTAAGGATTAAGTGCGGTAACGAGCATAAGGGAATTGTGAAGATTGTCGTGCATCTTATCACGGTTCGCCTTAATTCCGCTTGCACAGTTCTTGTCGAAAGAAACGATTGCCTCCGCCAGAAGTCTTGCGGACTGAATAAAGTTATAAATACAAACGGGCATGAAAACGTTTAGTTCGAAATTGCCCTGAGAAGCCGCAAGTCCAACCGCCACGTCATTACCCATGACCTGAACCGCAACCATCGTAACCGCCTCGCACTGAGTGGGGTTAACCTTACCGGGCATAATGGAGGAACCGGGCTCGTTTTCGGGGATCTTGATTTCTCCCAACCCGACACGGGGACCGCTGGCAAGCCAACGGACGTCGTTGGCAATTTTCATCATGTCTGCGGCAAGCGCCTTTAAAGCACCGTGAGCAAACACAAGCTCGTCCTTGGAAGTCAAAGCGTGGAACTTATTTTCCTCCGTGCGGAAATCCTTGCCCGTAAGTGCGGAAATAGCTTCCGCCACCTTAACGTCAAAGCCCTTGGGAGCGTTAAGTCCCGTACCGACTGCGGTTCCGCCGAGAGCGAGTCCCTTCAACGGGCTTAAAGCAAGCTTGATAAGCTCAACATCACGTTCAAGAGAACTTCTCCAACCGCTGATCTCCTGAGAGAACTTAATGGGCGTAGCGTCCTGTAAATGGGTACGTCCGCTCTTAACCACGTCACCGTTTTCCGCTTCAAGACGCTTGAACGTGGAGATGAGCTGTTCAACCGCCGGAATCACCTTATCTTCCAAAGCCGTAACCGCACAAATGTGCATTGCCGTGGGGAACGTATCGTTGGAGGACTGGCTCATGTTTATGTCATCGTTGGGATGGCAAAGTTTTTTACCGAGGATTTCGTTGGCACGGTTTGCAATAACCTCGTTAGAGTTCATGTTAGTCTGCGTACCGCTTCCGGTCTGCCATACGACAAGAGGAAAATGCTCGTTAAGGCTGCCGTCAATAACCTCGTCGCAAGCCTTACAAATGGCAGAAAGCTTCTCGTCCGTCATCTTTTCGGGTTTAAGCGAATTGTTGGCGATGGCAGAAGCCTTTTTGAGAATGCCCATTGCACAGATAATTTCAGCAGGCATAGTTTCGATGCCCACGCCGATTCTGAAATTCTCGCTGCTTCTTTCGGTTTGTGCGCCCCAGTACTTATCAGCAGGGACCTTTACTTCGCCCATAGAATCGTGTTCAATACGGTATTCGTTCATAAATTTCACCTCATGCCGCATGCCGTGACTGTTTCACGGCAACTCTCAGCAGACAAAAAGCCTGCTTATCTAATCTAAAAAAACCAAAAGCTTAAAGATCGCAGCCTTTGATAACTGCCTTCAACGCTTCTGCGCTCTTTTGAAGGGACTCGATTTCCTCGTCCGTCAAATCGCAAATAATGTTTCCTCTGATGCCGACAGAACCGACAAGAGAGAGGGTACTGAGGGCAACGTTGTCAATGCCGTATTCGCCGTGCATCATGGAAGTAACGGGAAGTGCGGTATTGGTATTTTTCATAATGCACTCGCAAATGTGGCAGGTTGCGAGGGTGATAGCGTAGTAGGTTGCACCCTTTCTGGAGATAACCATAGCGCCCGACTTACGGACATAATCCGCAATCTCTTCCCTCTTCAAGGGCGGGCAGCAGCCTCTGAACTGGCTGGATGAATAATTGTATCTGTCGATGGGCACATTAGAAATCTGCGCCATGGACCAAGGAATGAAAGAGGAGTCGCCGTGTTCACCCATTACGACTGCCTGAACGTCTCTGGGGTCGATGGAGTAGTACTCAGCGAGCTTCGCTCTGAGTCTGGCTGTATCAAGAGTTGTACCCGTACCGATAATGCGCTCTTCCGGAATGCCCGACTTTTTCATAAACGCATAGGTAAGGACGTCAACGGGGTTTGCGACCATGATGTAAAACGCATCAGGAGCTACTTTGGTTATTTTGGGAATGATGGAAAGCATAATGTCCACATTCGTCTTAGCCAGGTCACGTCTGGACTGACCGGGTTTACGGGGAACACCTGCGGTAATGATGACGAGGTTGGAATTAACAGCGTCCTCATAAGTACCTGCATAGATGTTAACAGGTGCGCCAAAAGGAAGACCTTGACGGATGTCAAGTGCTTCGCCAATAGCCTTTTCGTGGTTAACGTCGATAAGAACGATTTCTTCGGCGATTTCTTTAACAGCAAGGCAAAAAGCAATGGAAGCACCAACGCTGCCAACACCGATTATAGTAGCTTTTGTCATGTTACTATATTCCCTTCTAATAAGACTAAATCAGTGGGTAAAAAATATAAAAAACCCAATGATTATATTTTGTACAGGATATAACTATATCACTCGAAAAATGATAAGTCAAGCGTCAAAGTACCGTATTTTTCAGCATAAAAACACGTTTTTTTTGACCTCATGCATAAAAAATGCATAAAAATTACTCAAAAAACGCAATAATACAAAAAAACAACTCAAAAAACGGAGGAACCACGATGATTGAGCAAGATACAATAAAGCTTTTACGTGAATGCGATGCAGGTGTAAAAATGGGTGTATCGTCCATCGAAGACGTAATAGACCGAGTAAAGCACAAGCCCTTTAAAGAGCGACTGGAATGCTCCAAAAACGAGCATTGGCAAATCAAGGGAGAAATACAAAATCTGCTGACGCAGTACAAGGACGACGGAAAAGACCCTAACCCCATCGCAAAGGGAATGTCCTGGATGAAAACCAATCTTAAAGTTGCAGCGGACGACTCTGACAAAGTGATTGCGGATCTGATAACGGACGGCTGCAACATGGGAGTAAAATCCCTCAACCGCTATCTTAACCAGTACTGTGCCGCCGACGAAAAATCAAAATCCATCGCAAAAAGGCTCATCGGCTTGGAGGACGATCTGGCAAAGGACATCAGCGTTTATCTTTGAGGTTAGGACACCGAAAAACCGACCGTGCTCAACTGTGAAAAAGCTCTGAATGCCTTAAGCTACCAAGTTTGTTTCCTTCTTGTGACACTATATGCCGACGGCAAAAAATGCGCCACTTCGACAGGAAGCAACTTCTCTCCGTTTAATTTGGATTATAGCAAAAAAGGTGCTTAATTTCAAGCTTTTTCGATGCAGGAAACAAAAAAGTTAAAAATTATTTCACTAACAGACACAAAATTGGCTGTTTCAGGATTTATAAAATCTTGAAACAGCCAATTTAATTGATTCATTTTTCCATTTCGGGGACTAACTCCCAAAACCCGCTCGGTTCATCCGGAAAATCAGCTCCAAAGTGCTTTGTAAACAGGGAGGAATTTTTCCTTCTCCTCGTTAAGCTCGGGAATCTCCTCTCCCGTAACGGGGTTAAAGAAATAAGTGTAGCAGAAGAACACCACTCCTTCGCACTTAGCCACTTTATCACGGACGTGCTCAATAGAACGCTTCATAACGTCACGGTTGTTAATCCATTCACGCTTGCTTTCCGGGGTAGCAGCCCACTGGTCCTCCATGCCTTTAGCGCCCGCCAGCGCCTTGCTTAAAGTGAATCCCACAAAGAGCTTCACCTTCGGGCAGGTAACAGCGTCAGCCCACCATTTTGTGCAAACGGGCACCGCCGCAGAGCTGTGCTCCATGCCGAAGTAGACCTGCGGCAAAATGTAATCAATGTAACCCTCATTTGCGCACCAGGTATAAATGTCCGCATACTGCTCGCTGTAAACTTCACGGATTCTTCCCGCAGGAGAGATGCCGAAAAGAACCTTGCTGTTAGCTTTTTTAACGGTTTCGTAAATTCCGCTGACGAGAATGTTGAGGTTGTTTCTTCTGAAATCTCCGAGTTCCTTCCCCTCTCCGAACTTCTCATAAGCTTCTGCATCAAACTCGCTGTTCATTGTGGGATAGAAGTAATCGTCCATGTGAACGCCGTCTACGTCGTAAAGCTCACAAATTTCCGCAACGCCGTCGATAACGAGTTGTCTTGCTTCTGCGTATGCGGGGTTTAGGAAACAGCCGTTTTCGTACTCTAAAACGTACCGGCCTTTGAATTCCCCGTTGTACCATTCAGCAACTCTGTAATCCTTCTCCACAGAAGTAATCTCGCTCTTGAGCATGAGGCGCATAGGATTTATCCACGCCTGAACAGAGAGCTTTCTTGCGTGCGCCAGGTCCACGATGATTCCGAAGGGGTCATACTCATGCTTGTTTCCGTAAGCGCCCACAACGTACTTACTTGCAGGATAAACCTTTGACGGATACATGCTGTCACCGTTGGGACGAATCTGAACAAAAACAGTGTTTACTCCAAGCTCAACGCAATTGTCGAGAATCTGCTCCATGAGAGCCGTAAACTCCGCCTTATCCCTTTGCTTGCCGTCAGAGAAATAAACCCTGCCAAGGTCAAATTGGGAGAGCCACATACCCTTTACCTTATCGTAATTAAGTGGAGAATAGTTTGTTGTTTTCATAACTGTCACCTTTTCAATTATCTTGTAATAAAACTAATAAAACGAAGAGGTCCGCTTCCATTTAAGGGTTGAGGACCTCTTGTGTACCGTTTACTTATTCGGATGCATAGTTGGTAAAGTAATTCTGTACCAAGACAACAGGAGTTCCTCTGTCGCCGCTGCCGCTTGTGAGGTCGCAAAGACTGCCGAGAAGGTCTGTAAGTCTGCGGGGGGTGGTGCCCTGAGAGCCCATGTCACCCACAAGGTTACTGCCCTTGGACTTGATCTTATCACGCATAGCCGCAGAAAGCTCTTCGCCGCTGAGGTCT
>JAFXKQ010000073.1 GCA_017531625.1 Clostridia bacterium
GAAAATTGCTATGCTAACCGAAAAGAACGCAAAGATTATCCAAAACGTTGAGAACCTTCTTGAGGTTTAGGAAACATGAAAAGGAAATTAACGAAAAGATTCAAGAATTAACGATACAATTCAAAAGTCTCTCGTAGAAAATTCGTAGAAATAGTTCCGAAGACTTTTGAAAAGTCTCTAACAATGTTCAAAATCACCAAAAAACAAAAAAGAAAACCTGAACAATCAGTGAATAATCACCAATAATTCAGGTCTCTTTGGTCTGAGTGACTGGACTTGAACCAGCGGCCTCTACCACCCCAAGGTAGCGCGCTACCAAACTGCGCCACACCCAGAAATATTTGCGGGGGACTCGCCGAAAAACGTTTTGTTTCCCGAACAAAAGCCATTATATCAGCTCGGAACGGTTTTGTCAATACCTTTTTTATCTTTTAATCAAGTATTTTTTTATTATTTTGTATCTAAGATTATTGAAGACAATTAAAAGTTGGTGTATAATATAAATGTGTAGTGTCAGAGCATAGAAATTTGAGAAGGGGGCGTTCTTTATGGCAATACGGCTCAATCAGGACAAGGAAGTTGTGGAGCGAATCAAGGAAGGCTTGAAACGTAAAGGCGGATACTGTCCGTGCAGGCTTGGGCAGGCAGAAAAAAACAAGTGCATATGCGAGGAGTTTCGTGAGCAGATAGCAGACCCTGATTTTGAGGGCTACTGTCATTGTATGCTTTACTATAAGACAAAGGACTAAAAAAGGAGAAAAATTTATGGCAGAAATTAAGATCACAAAGGATAATTTTGAAACAGAGGTTTTACAGAGCGACAAGCCTGTACTTTTGGATTTTTGGGCAACTTGGTGCGGACCTTGTCAGATGATAGCACCAACGCTTAAAGAGATAGCAGAGGAGTATCCGCAGTACAAGGTGGGGAAAGTGAACGTTGACGAGGAAGAAGAGCTTGCTGTGAAGTTCGGCATCGAGAGTATTCCCACGCTTGTTGTTATTAAAGAGGGGAAGGTTGTTAATTTTTCCGTTGGCGTGAAGATGAAAAACAGTATTCTCGAAATGCTGAAATAAAGCAGTATAAGTCACATTATCGAGTGATTTTTGATGTTGCAGGCACTTATCGTAAGATAGGTGCTTTTTTCTTGAAATGAAAAACAGGACGCCGATTTATGTCAGGCGTCCTGTAACTTTGTACCTAATGTTTTATATCTTACCCTCTATCGCTTTTGCATCAATTATCAGTTCTTTAACACTACCGTCGGACGGAATGGTAAACATATAGTTTTGCATTAGCTTTTCGGTAATAGAACGCAGACCTCTTGCGCCGATTTTCAGCTCGATGGCTTTTCGTGCAATAAGACGTGCCGCATCTTCTGTAAAGATAAGTTCTACTCCGTCAAGCTTGAACAGCTTTTTGTACTGCTTAAAGAGTGCATTCTTCGGTTCTTGCAGGATTTTAACGAATGCATCTTCGTCGAGGGGAGTAAGAGAAGTAATTACGGGAATTCTGCCGATAAGCTCGGGAATGATGCCGTACTTAACCAAATCGTGGGGGGTAACTTCGCTGTAAGTTGCGCTCCCTTTCTCTTCTTTCGACTTGAGTTCCGTTGTAAAGCCCACCAACTGTTTACCCATGCGCTTTTCGATAATCGATTCAAGACCGTCAAATGCGCCGCCACAGATGAACAAGATGTTCTTCGTGTTAATCTGGATGAACTCCTGATTCGGATGTTTTCTGCCGCCTTGGGGCGGTACGTTGGACACGGTGCCCTCGACTATTTTAAGCAAGGCTTGCTGAACGCCTTCTCCTGAAACATCTCGGGTAATGGAACGGTTTTCGCTCCGTCTGGAAATCTTGTCGATCTCATCAATGTAGATGATGCCTTTTTCGGCACGTTTAATGTCATAATCTGCCGCTTGTATAAGGCGTAACAAAATGTTTTCTACATCCTCGCCTACATATCCCGCTTCTGTCAGCGTTGTGGCATCAGCTATGGCGAAGGGGACGTTTAAAAATTTTGCAAGCGTACTCGCAAGCAAGGTCTTGCCCACGCCCGTAGGGCCGAGGAGCATTACGTTGCTCTTTTCAAGCTCTACATCTTCTTCCGTGTTTTCCATCGCTTTAAGAGGATTTTTCTTGATTTCCTCTGTCTGTTCAAGGGACAGAATACGCTTGTAATGGTTGTAAACCGCAACGGAAAGAATGATTTTTGCTTCGTCCTGTCCGATAACGTACTTGTCTAACTCCGCTTTGATCTCTGCGGGCTTTGGCATGGTTTCAAAGTTTAGCTTGGAGTCCTTTGCCTTCGTCTTGGATTCGCCGAAATACGTATCGTTAAAGGCTTATACAAGGCGAAGGAGGTGTTAAGACAGTCCTCGCAAACTTTTATGTGCTGACGGTCCATTATCACATCTACCAGGGGAATACCGCTATCACCGCAGATGTCACAAAACTCTCCTTCGTATTCCATAGCTTTGGGGAGTTTTGCGGTTGCTGTTGGCTTTTTTTGGTCCTTGCTGTTCTTTTTATCTGCCATATTACCTCTTGTAGAAGATCTTATCTACCAATCCGTACTCAACTGCTTCTTCTGCGGACAGGAAGTTATCTCTATCGGTATCCTTTTCTATTATTTCGAGGGGCTTGCCTGTAACATCCGAAAGGATCTTGTTAAGCTTCTCTCTGATGCGGATAATGCGGTCTGCGTGAATCTTTATGTCACTTGCATGTCCCTTCATTCCGCCGAGGGGCTGATGGATCATTATTTCACTGTTGGGAAGAGCAAATCTCTTTCCCTTTGCGCCCGATGCCAGCAAAAATGCGCCCATACTTGCTGCCATACCGACACAGATTGTAGACACGTCGCACTTGATAAAGTTCATTGTATCGTAAATTGCCATGCCTGCTGTGATGGAGCCGCCGGGGCTGTTGATGTACAGAGAAATGTCCTTGTCGGGGTCTTGCGCTTCCAAAAACAGGAGCTGTGCTACCACAAGAGACGCTGTAACGTCATTTACCTCGTCGCACAAAAAAACTATTCTGTCGTTGAGTAAGCGGGAATAAATGTCAAAAGAACGCTCGCCTCTCTCGGTCTGTTCTATGACCATTGGAACTAATGCCATAAAATCACTTTCCTTTCAAAAGTCGGGGTGGGGACGTGCATTTGTTAATGATTTCGCACGTTTTCCTGTTGTTTGCTTTGCCCTGTAAAGGGAATTTGTTTTGTTATTGAGAGGGACGCCGAAAAGGCGTCCCGTCTTTTGCTATAAACTACTTGATCTCTGCGTTTTCTTTAATGAGATCTACTGCTTTGCGGAGAACGATGTCTTCTGTAATGGTTTCGGGAGCGATGGTTGCTTTAACCTTCTCAAGCTCTGTCTTGTAGCCGTCTGCGATCTTCTCGTACTCAGCTTCAAGGTCTTCTTCCGTTGCCACAATGTTCTCTGCCTTTACTACCTCGTAAAGAGCGAGTCTTGTCTTGACCTGACGTTCTGCCTGTGCTCTGAACTGCTCTCTGAGCTGTTCCATGGTCTGACCTGTGTACTGGAAGAACATGTCAAGGTTTCCGCCCTGCATGCTCAGTCTGTACTCGTAATCCCTCACGTAGCTGTCGATCTCGGACTCGATCATAGGTGCGGGAATCTCTACCTCTGTGTTTGCGTTGAGCTCGTCGATAAGCTTTTCTTCAAGGGTGTACTCAGCCTGCTTTTCTTTTCTCGATGTAATCTTTGCCTTAATGTCAGCTTTGTATTCATCAAGAGTGTCAAATTCGGAAATGTCTTTTACAAATTCGTCATCAAGCTCGGGAAGCTCTGTTCTCTTGAGCTCGTGGAGGGTTACCTTGAACACTGCTGCCTTGCCGGCAAGGTTTTCTGCACCGTACTCTTCGGGGAAAGTAACGTTAACGTCAAAGCTTTCACCTACGTTCTTGCCGACGATCTGATCTTCAAAACCGGGAATGAAGCTGCCGGAACCGAGCTTGAGGGGGTACTTTTCCGCCTTGCCGCCGTCAAATGCTACGCCGTCAACAAAACCTTCAAAGTCGATGAGCGCTTCGTCGCCGTCAATTGCTGCACCTTCGCTGAGGGTGCTGATTCTTGCCGCGCGCTTTCTTCCCGCTTCTACTTCTGCAGAAATCTCTTCTTCGGTAACTTCTACTGCTTCACGGGTTGCTTCAAGTCCTTTGTATTTTTTAACCTCTACTTCAGGTTTAACATATACCTTAGCCTTGAGCACTACGCCGCTTTCGTCAATCGAAACTACTTCTGCTTCGGGGCGGGATACAACATCAAGCTCTGCCTCTTTAACCGCTGCTTCATAAACGTCGGGAAGGAGCGCGTCAAGAGCTGCATCGTAAAACACAGATTCGCCGTAAAGCTTCTCTATAATGTGCTTGGGAGCTTTTCCGGGGCGGAAGCCGGGAACGGTTATGTGCTTAACCTGCTTGCGGTATACGTTCATAACCTCTTTGTCAAATTCTGCACGCTCAATGAAAAGCTCAAGCTCTCTTACATTTTTTTCAGGGGAAGTGACTCCTCTAAGGCTCATAATACTGATTCCTCCGTATCTTTCAAAATATATATCATACCTTTCCATTTTATACATTTTTAGGAAAAAGTCAACTATAAATTATAAATACACGGCGGAATTTCAAAGAATTCAGCGATAATTTGTTTTTGTACTTGAAAAAAGGCTTTACTTTGGTTATAATACCTATAAGGCTATTACTTGCTTTTGTTTTTGTTTGGAGATTTTTTAATGGGTTTTAAGAAAAACGGCAAACACGGTGGGGATTTTCACCTCGACCGGGATGAGGAAATTTTTATTAACAACAATTTTAAGCCTGAGTCGGGCGAGGTTTTCTCTGATGCTCAGGTTGAATCGGGGGCTTCCGAGTTACAGGCTGTTACTGTAACAGAAGATGCGGATGAAAGGACTTTTTTGAGTTCTCTTGACAGTTTTTCTTCTAAAAGTCTGCCCAAAAAGAAAAAGGGCAAGAAAAA
>JAFXKQ010000074.1 GCA_017531625.1 Clostridia bacterium
TATAACTGTGGCACCTTCCTTACGGAGGGTGCCACAAAAGCGCTTTCTTTAAACAAAATCAATTATTAACCGATTTATTATGACAAATCACTTTCTTGCACGTTTCTTAGAAAAGGAATTTATCCAAACGAGCCCGCCCACAGAGAGAACAAACAGCACAAGCCAAAGTGTAAGGTCAAAGCTGTCGCCCGTGTGAGAAAGCGTTTCCTCAGTCGCAAACACCGAAGTAGAGGTGAATGCCACCGCAAAGGAAGCCAAAACACAGCCCAAAAGCCTTTTTATCAACGCCATAAAAAATAATCCTCCCGTTTTTTCAAAGGGGAACTCTAAAAACGCCACAAATGCTTCCCCATTATAAAAACACTTTAGTATTATACCACATTATTTTTAAAATGCAATACTTTTGTGAAAATTTGTTTTTACGGCACGTTGACAATGATTAACAAGCATTTTATAATAAGAAATGTGAAAATGTCCCTTACTACTCTGTCCAAAGCATTGAAACCCGAATCAGCACAAAAACACTGAATTTCAAGGGGATTTCGATAACATTAGCGGTTTGAGAAGGAGCTGTAAATGAAAACCAAGCATTCAGATTACAAAAACTTGGGACCGATTTTGCTTATTATTGTCTTTCTTTTTCTGGTAGGAATCCTTTCAGAGCCGAAAACAGAAAATGCTACGGAATCAACAAGTTATTCAGACAGCTCTGTTTTACACTCAAAAGACGAAGAATCAGAAGAAGAAAACGAGAGCAAATGGATAGATTTCTCAACTGAACTTCCGTCAATAGAAAACTCTGTAACAAACGTGGAAGAATCCTACGAAGACAGCAACGAGCCATCCGTTGAACCGCCGATCAATTCTTCTTTTGCCGTGCATTTTATTGACGTTGGACAGGCGGATTCTGCACTGATTCTCTGCGACGGAGAATCCATGCTCATTGACGGCGGCAACGTGTCGGATTCAGGGATTTTGTACACTTATTTAAAGAAAAACAAAATAACAAATCTCAATTACGTTATTGCCACTCACGCCCACGAGGACCACGTGGGAGGACTTGCGGGAGCATTGAACTATGCGGATGCGGAAACCGTGTACTGTCCCGTAACCTCTTATGACAGCGAGGCTTTCAAAAACTTTGTTAAGTACACAGAAAAAAGCGGTGCTTCCGTCACTGTCCCTAAAGTCGGACAAAGCTTCAAGCTCGGCTCTGCAACCGCAGACATTCTGGGTTGCAACTCGACAGAGGAAACGAACAACTCCTCCATCGTGATAAAGATAACTTACGGCGAAACATCTTTCCTTTTCACGGGCGACGCAGAAAGAGAAGCCGAACAAATCATCCTTGAAAGCGGAGCAAATCTCTCATCTACGGTTTTAAAGGTCGGACATCACGGGAGCGAAAGCTCCACTACCTACCCATTTCTGCGTGAGATAATGCCATCATACGCCGTCATTTCCGTAGGAGAAGGCAACATGTACGGTCACCCCACAGAATCCCTTCTCAGCCGACTCAAGGATGCTGAGGTAAAAGTCTTCCGCACAGACCTTCAAGGCACCGTCATCTGCGAAAGTGACGGTAAAACTGTGAATTTCACCGTATCAAAAAATCCAAACGCCAACACCTTCGCACCGCCGTCTTTCTCGGCAGAACCGGAAACTTCAAACTCGGACGGACAAGACAATGAATCCGAGTCACCAACGCAAACAAACTACATTCTCAACACTAACAGCAAGAAGTTCCATCTTCCCTCGTGTTCAAGTGTGCAAAGCATAAAGGAGGAAAACAAAAAGAGTTTTTACGGCTCCCTTGACGAGCTGTTGGAAATGGATTACACCCCCTGCGGAAACTGTAACCCTAAAATATAACAAAACATAATAAGTGCCGTTTCAAAGAAAGCTTTGCTCTTTGAAACGGCACTTTTTTACCGTACAGTCAAATTATCTCGAATCTAGAAATCCTTTTAGCGGACAACATCGTAAATCAAAGGCCTTTTTTGAGGGCATTCAGCACCAAAAGACAAACTCTGAAGGTACTTTTCTTCAGCGCCGTCAAGAAGTTCTTCGTTGCTTGCCCAGAGAACCGCAATTCTATCTCCCTTGTTTACGAACTTACCCGTCTTTGCAAAAATGTCCACACCCGCATCGAAGTCAATGCTGTCTTCCTTGGATTTACGGCCCGCACCGAGAAGCATCGCCGCCGTTCCGATCCCCTCCGTGTCCATCTTGGTTATGTAAGCATCAAAGGGAGCCAACACTTCTCTCGAATACTTGGCACGGCCGTAATTTTCTGCCTCAATCGAAGAGACGTCTCCACCCTGAGCGCTTACCCACTCAACAAACTTTCGGTAAGCGTTGCCGTTTTTTATTGACTCACGTACCTGTTCTTCTGCACTTTGCAAATCATAACCCAAGCAGTTGGAAACCATTTCTGTGGCAAGCCGTACGCACACTTCAATCAAATCCTTGTTTTTGTCATCGCCCTTGAGTACAGCAACCGCTTCCTTTACCTCCGAAGCGTTTCCAACCGCCGTTCCCAAAGGAATGTCCATGTCCGTGATTACCGCAGACACTCTGCGCCCACTGGCTTTTCCGATGGTAACCATCTTTTCAGCAAGAAGACGTGAGTTCTCAACACTCTTGCAGAAAGCACCGCTGCCCGTTTTTACATCAAGAACAATGGATTTAGAACCGCCGGCAAGCTTTTTTGACATTATGCTCGAAACAATAAGAGGAACACTGCCTACCGTGGCAGTAACATCACGGAGAGCATACAGCTTTTTGTCAGCGGGAGCAAGTGCCTTTCCTGCGCTGATGACGCTGATTCCAACACGTTCCACTTGGGAAATGAATTCCTCGGACGAAAGCTCTGTACGGAATCCCTTTATGGATTCCAGCTTATCAATGGTGCCTCCCGTGTGTCCAAGCCCCCTGCCCGACATTTTAGCAACCTTGCAACCCAGACTTGCAACAATAGGAGTAACAATCAAAGTCGTCTTATCACCAACACCGCCCGTGCTGTGTTTGTCCACGGTCAAATCTCCGAAAACCGAAAGGTCAAGCAAATCCCCGGACTCCGCCATTGCAGAAGTCAACACCGTGGTCTCCCTGTCGCTCATTCCTCTAAGGTAGATCGCCATAACCAAAGCCGCCGCCTGGTAATCGGGGATTTCACCTTTAGTGTACCCGTCAATAAAGAACCGTATTTCCGAATCCAAAAGCTCTAAACCGTCACGCTTCTTTTCAATTATGTCATAAATACGCATACGCCTCTTCCTCCGTTACTTTACACAGTCCTTCCCAAAACTCAAAGGCAAAATTTCTTCCAAGCTGTATTCTTCAAACCCGTCCTTTTTAACAAGTAAAACCTTAAACCGCTTACTATCACAAAACTCCGCCATCACCTGACGGCAAACCCCGCAAGGCGGACAAATCCCGTCAATCACA
The DNA here is from genome assembly GCA_017531625.1 of Clostridia bacterium. Lineage (GTDB taxonomy): Bacteria > Bacillota > Clostridia > Oscillospirales > CAG-382 > SIG636. The sequence continues at coordinate 3,451 of JAFXKQ010000074.1, forward strand.
GCGTCTTTTCCACCGGCAACCGCAATGGCTTCAAACTCAGTTTTTCCCTCGCTCACAGCCTTGAAAAAAGCCACACGTTCTGCACACACCGTGGCGCTGTAAGCAGAATTCTCAATGTTGCAACCTGTGTAAACCGTTCCGTCCGTACAAAGCAACGCCGCCCCGACTTTAAACTCCGAATAAGGAGAGTACGCCGCCTTTGCACTTTCTGCGGCAAGCTTTGCCAAGCCGTTTTTGTCCATAAAACTATGCCTCCTGTAAAAGCCCTTGCTCCTTAACAATCCGCACAACCCTGCTTGTGCCCAATCGGTCTGCGCCGAGAGCAATAAAATCCCTTGCATCGTCAAGTGTTGAAATTCCGCCCGCCGCCTTAATTTTCAAGCCTTTCGGAGCGTTTTCTGCAAAAAGCTTCACGTCCTCGCGGGTGGCACCGCCACTTGAAAATCCCGTAGAGGTCTTAATGTACTCTGCGCCCACTTCGGCAACAATGTTGCACATAAGCACCTTTTCTTCATCGGTCAAAAGACAATTTTCAATTATCACCTTTAAAACTCTGTCGTGGCAAGCTACGCGAACCGCCCGAAGCTCATCAATGAGTGCGCCAAAGCGTTTGTCCTTTAAAAAGCCGACATTTATCACCACGTCTATCTCATCCGCACCTCTTGCAACAGCATCACGGGTTTCATAAATCTTGGTTTCCGTGGTCATGTAACCGTTTGGGAATCCGATCACAGTACACACGGGGAGCTGACCGTTTAGGTATTCGACTGCATCTCTGACGTAACACGGAGGGATGCACACGGATGCGGTTTTAAACTTAACAGCATCGTCGCAAAGCGCTTTAATTTGATCAAGTGTGGCAGTCTGAGCAAGGAGCGTGTGATCGCATCTTGCAAGGATCTCTTTAATTTCGTTTGTTGTAAAACTTGTTCCCATAAAAACCTCATTCTGTAAGTAAAGAAATCAAAGTGTTCGACACTCTGAACCCTTTTTCCGTTAAACGTAAACGTCCGTTTTTTAATTCTGCGTAGCCCCCGTCAAAAATTTGTTTAGGAATCGGTCTGTTAAATTCAATTCCTTCTGACAACCTAAGACCGAGCATTATGCGCTCCTCCTCCGCCTCTTCAGAGCCGATGAATGATGCACTTTCAAAATCCGTTGGCGCATAGAACCCTTCACCCACCAACGAAATGTACCGTTCCGCGTCGGGCAAAATGCTAAACCTCTTACCTTCAAAAAAGGAATGAGCCGAAGCACCGAAACCCACGTACTCCCCACGCTTCCAATAAACGCAGTTGTGCTTTGATCCAAAGCCATCAAGAGCAAAATTTGAAATCTCGTAATGGGCGTAGCCTTTTTCCCGCAAGGCCTCACAAATCACCTTGTACTGTTCTTCCTCCTCGTCCTCAGTAGGGAAACGGTACTCCCCTCTTCTGTTATACAACGGTGTCCCCTCCTCCAGGGAAAGACTGTACGCCGAAATGTGTTCAGGCTTAAAATCGGTAACAAAACGCAAGGTGTTCTCAAGTTCAGCAAGAGTTTCGTTCGGCAAAGCAAAAATAATGTCAACGTTGATGTTGTCAAACCCCGCCGTTCTGGCATCCGTAAAGCACCGCACGAAATCCTCTGTACCGTGCGCACGGCGAAGTCGCTTCAAAGAACCGTGGTTAGCTGACTGCAAACCCATGGAAAGACGGTTAAAACCTGCGGATTTGAGAGCTTTAAGGTCAGAAAGGTCAACCGTTAACGGGTTGACCTCCAAAGTTATTTCCACGCCACTGTCAAAGCAGAAAATGCCCTTTGCGGCGTTAAGAATCTTAATTAAATTATCCACCCCAACAAGAGGAGGTGTTCCTCCCCCGAAGTACACAGTTTTCACAGTGTAATCATCGGGACAAGGAAACGCTTGCACA
>JAFXKQ010000075.1 GCA_017531625.1 Clostridia bacterium
AGCTTCGGTTATGTTCCTGAAAAGACGGTGCTTAAAAACATTTCACTTTACGCAAAACCGGGTCAGAAAATTGCTTTTGTCGGCTCTACCGGTGCGGGGAAGACGACGATTACAAACCTTGTAAACCGTTTCTATGATGTGGACGAAGGGGAGATTACCATTGATGGTGTAAACATAAAGGACATTAAGCGTGATACCTTGCGTTCCAAGATTGCAATGGTTCTCCAAGACACGCATCTGTTTACGGGCACGGTAATGGAAAACATACGTTACGGAAGACCCGATGCTACAGATGAAGAGGTTGTCCAAGCCGCAAAAACCGCCTCAGCGCACAGCTTTATCATGAAGCTTGACAAGGGGTATCAAACGATGCTTGAAGGTGATGGCGCAAATCTTTCGCAAGGTCAGCGTCAGCTTTTGAACATTGCACGTGCGGCAATAAGCAAAGCGCCTATTTTGATTCTTGATGAGGCAACCAGCTCCGTGGATACGAGGACAGAACGTCACATTGAGAAGGGTATGGACCGCCTTATGGAAAACAGAACTACCTTCGTTATCGCTCACAGGCTCTCCACCGTAAGGAATGCCAACGCCATCATCGTGCTTGAAAAGGGAATGATTGTTGAACGCGGTGACCACGACGAGCTTTTGCGGTTGAAGGGACGTTACTACGAGCTTTACACGGGAATGGCAGAGTTGAATTAAAGCTGTCACCGGATAAAGAAAGTCAAGATAATTTTAACTGAATCGGTAAAATAAACAAAAAAAACGGGCTGTAAAAACTTGGTTTTTACAGCCCGTTATCTTCTAACTTAACCTTCTTATTTGTGTGTTTTAGAGGCTTTTTCAGTTCTTTTCCTCTTCGATTATCAGGATGACATCAAAACTTAAATTGTTGCGCCAAATTTCAAGTACCAAGGTGTCACCCACGGATTTGCTTTCCAAAATCTCGTAAAGACGGTCGGAAGTCTTTATTGATTCTCCGTCCACGCTTGCTATGTAGTCCCTGAATTGAAGCCCCGCAGTTTCCGCATTTGAGCCTTTCGTTACGCCGTTAACGTAAACCCCGATCCAGTTGACTCCGTTGAATGCGGCACTTGCCATGCTTGTAATGTCTGCTGTTTTGAAGCCGAGGGTTGGTCGCCCTGTAACGTAACCGTACTGTATAATGTCGCTTACAATGGGTTTGATGCTGTCGATAGGAAGTACGAAACCTAAGCCCTCTCCTGTGGTTACGCTGCTTTTCGCACTGACAATCCCGATGAGAGTTCCGTTGGAATCAAAAAGCCCGCCGCCCGAATTACCGGGGTTTACCGCTGCATCAACTTGGAACATGTTCATGGTTTCGCCGTCAATGGTTATGTCACGGTTTAAAGCACTGACGATTCCGAAAGTGACGGTGCCCTGGTACTCTCCGAGGGGATTCCCGATTGCTATGGCGTAATCGCCTACACGCAAGGTTGATGACACGCCCCATTTTGCTGCGGAAAGGTTTTCACCTTCAATTTTCAAAACTGCGATGTCCGTGCGGTCATCTGCCCCTACAAGGGTTGCATTATACGTATCGCCGTTGTTTAAGAAAACGGTGATGCCGTTACCGCCCGTGATGACGTGGTTGTTTGTAACAATGTAACCGTCTTCCGAAATGATAACTCCGGATCCGCTTCCTTCCGTGGGGTAACTGTAAAAATAGTTTGACACGGTTCCTGTAACATTTATTGCCACAACGCTGTCTTCAATGCTTTCGATTACGCTTGAAAGCCCTGCCCGTTCACCATCCGAGCTGTTGGCATAAATGCTCTCAATAACCTTTGAAACTTCTTTATCAAGTTGTTCTTCTGTCACTTTGCTTTCTTCGGAGGTGTTTAACTCTGAAACCTCTGAAGACGAGTCCGTTTCGGAATCGGAGGTGCTTTTATCCTCAAGCAAATCGGTTTTACTCGTTGAACCGCAAGCTGAAAGTGCGGTGATTACCAGAATGAAAACAAGTGCCAATGCAGTTTTTCTGTACAAAATCTTTCTTTTCAAAACGGTCATCGGACTTAACGGAACCTGAGTCCGACTTCCTCCTTTCGCAAAAGGGTAAATCATTTTTGTTGTACGGCTTTCATTGTGAACGAGAAGCAGGTTTCGTTTTCATCGCTCGTCACGTTGATTTTTGCAGAATGAAAATCTGCAATGTTCTTTGCGATGGCAAGCCCTAAACCGTAACCCGAAACGTCACTTCTTGCCTTATCTAATCGGTAAAAACGTTTGAAAATGTTTCCCTGTTCTTCCAACGGGATAACAGCGCCCCTGTCAGAAACGCTGATAACAGCCTTGTCTCCCTGGTACTTTAAACTGAACCTGATAACCGTGTTCTCAAAAGAGTACTTTTTGGCGTTGTCAAGAAGAATCATCATAAGCTGTTTGAGGTAAGAAAGGTTACCCTTTACAAAAACGCTGTCATCAATTTCTGTTTCGAGTGTTCTTCCTGCTTCAAAGCAGATGATTTCAAAAGGAAGGACGGTACTCCACGCAAGCTCGCTTAAATTGACGGTTTCCGTTGTCTTTAGCGGTCTGGCGTCATCGGTTTTTGCAACGGAGAGCATGTCCGAAACCAAGGCTGACATCCTCTCGGATTCGTCTTTTATGCCTGTCGCCCAAACTTTTAGTTCGTCGTTTAGCTCGGGGGAGGAGAGGAGAACATCTGCCGATGCCATGATTGCTGTAATGGGCGTTTTTAATTCGTGAGATGCGTCTGCCACCAACTGCTTCTGCTGATTCCACGATTTTTCAACAGGAGATACAGTAACCCTTGCAAGAATCAACGAAATTATAAAGAATGCAACCAAACTGAACACACCTACAACTACCAAGTTCTTGATAAGATGTTTCAAGGTAATGATTTCGTTGGTGGTGTCGAGAAAAACTATCACTTTCCCCTTTGTGGTGGAAGAAACGAGATAACGCAAGGAACGCCCAGGAAGGTCGCCTGTTTGTTTCTCAAGGCTGAGAACCTTCTGAACCATTTCTTTAAGACTGCTATACTCGATGGAGTCCAAGGGATACGAATAGCCCACGATGCTGTTTATTTGTCCGTAATTGTTGATGTTGACATAAAAGGTGGGGTAATTTGAAAGCTTTTGTCTGAATGATTCGCTTTCCTTGTACAAAAAGTCTGTTCGTCCTCCGCTGTCTGCTACTTTGTGGAGAATCTGCATGCTTTCGTTACTCAAACGTTTTTCCGTGTAGAAGTAAAGAAAGGAGAAAGCGATAAGCAGAATGATAAAAATGAAGCTCATGTTTATGATGACGAAACGTCTTCTAAGCTTTTTTATCACTTTGATTCCTCCAGATGATAGCCGATTTTACGCACTGTTGAGACGGTGACCTTAGAACCGAGAAAAACGAGCTTCTTACGAATGAAAGAGATGTAAACCTCAACGTTGTTGTCCTCTGCGTCAGAGTCGTAGCCCCAAACCTTTGTGAGAATGTCTTCTTTTTGCACAATGCTTTTGGGGTTAGAGAGAAGAATCTTCATTATTTCAAATTCTTTGAATCCAAGGTGGATAGACTTGTCCCCGCATTCAAGCATGTAATTTGAAAGATTCAGCTTCAGATCCGAAAAGCTTATCTCGTCAAGAATTACTTCGCCCTGTCTTCTTGTAAGTGCACGGATGCGTGCAAGAAGCTCGGGTGTAGAAGGCGGTTTGGTGAGGTAATCGTCAGCACCGCTGTCAAGCCCCACAACCTTGTCATTAACGTCATCTCTTGCCGTGAGCAGGAGGACGGGCGTGTTTATTTTGTTGGCTCTGAGTTTTCTCACCACTTCAAAGCCGTTCATTTTAGGGAGCATTACATCAAGCACCACAACATCATAAATGCCGCTTTCCGCATAGAGGTAACCGTCAAGCCCGTCGTAAACTACGTCACAGGCGTATTTGTTATCTCTCATGATTTTTCCGAGAGCGTCGGCAATCCTTTTTTCGTCTTCTACAATCAGTATTCTCAAAGAAATCGCCTCCTTCGTGCTTTGAATATAAACTTAAAGTTTGAAATGTTTCTTAAAATTTTTTAAAAATCGTAAATTTCAACTGCAGATCTCTTAACACGTCCCTCAGAAACAACGGTAAAGATAAAGCTTACCACGATGACAACAATTAGGTTTGCCATAAGCAAGAGAATAAAGTTGCGTCTTACGATGTCGTCCGTGATGGGGAAGTGCCAGAAGTACTTGAACGAACGTGTAAAGTGTTCAAAACTTACGATGGCTTCTTTAACGAAAATGGATACAGAGCCAATGTACTGCGCAATGATTGTGGCAACGGCAGAGATAATGATGCAGGGAGTGGCTCTGTCAAGCCCTTTGCTGCCGGAGAAAGCAGAATAAAATACGTAGGTCAGCACGCTGAGGATGGCAGAAAATACAAGGGAGATAAACTCACTTTCAAAACTGTAATCGTTTCCGCCCGGGAACAGGTCGGTAAGTGCTGACTTGACTACGGGGACAAGCCAAATGTAAGCCGCTACAAAAAGGACAAGTCCTATGAAAGCACCAAGTATCGCACCTGCGATGCCTCTCTTTACCCTTGGTTTCTTGGGTTTGGCTTGAGATTCTTCCGCAATGTCTTGAGAAGCCTCGTCAACGCTTTCTTCCTGAATTGTCGTTTCCTCTTTTTCTTCTTCCTCCGTGAATGTACGGCTTTCCTCGTCATCCAACAGACCGAGAGCTTCTTTCGCAGAGAGCTCGTCCTCGTTTACTTCGGGGTCCGAAGAAACGTCCTCCGTGTCCGTAGAAGCGTTTTTGTGCTTTGCAACTTTTTTGAATTTGTCTTCGCTGGGCATGCTTTGTTCCATTGCAAAAATCTCAAGCGCACAGTTGCCGCAAACAAGGTAGTACTCTCCGTTGAACGCAATAACTTTTCTGACAGCGTTTTCATCCCAATTCTCTTTACCGCAACTCGAACAGAAGGCTGCACCTTTTGCGCCCTTTTCGGCAAGAAGAGTGCAGAGCTTGTTCAAGAGCTCGTCAAAGTCAAGTAATTCCGCTGTTGTTTCAACCGAAAGACCGCTGTCTAAAAGGCTGTATTTAAGGATGGAGTAGTGCTCTGAAAAATCGTTGAGAGCCTGCGACAGCTCCGAATTGAAAAACGCTTCACTGTCCGTTTCTTCTTTGTAGAAGCTGATAAAGGCGTTCTTTCTGGACTGCTTTCCGCTGATTGCTACAAAAAAGCCTTCAAAAACACCGAAAGCTAAATTCTCTTTAACCGTAAAACCGTTGGAATGTGCAAAGGTTTGAAGTTGCGTACTGAGCATAATGTTTTCTTCCTTCAATTTTAAAATTTTGCATTTTGTATTTAGAACATGGATAAACCAAACCAAAGTAATTCTACCATTTTGACAAAAGCTGTTTATTACGAAATTGTAAATTATTGAGATTTAGAACCAAAAACCAAATAACTCAGGGCAAAAGATGATAAAAAAACTACTGTGAAAAAGATGGGCGAAGCACAAATGAAGCTAAGCGGCAGCGTTTCGGCAACGGAAATAATCAGAACTCCTATAATCAGAATGTTTGTAAAAGCCCCGTGCCTTCTGTAAATTCGTTCAAACAAAAGCGAAAAAAGATAGGTACCTGTAATTATTCCGAGTCCCATGGGCAGCAAGAAAAAAAGGTCAAACCCTTTGATTGCGGCGTAAAATGGCTGATAAAGCTTAAAAAGAATCAGCATGTGCGAAAAGCTGATCCCGGGCAAGACCAACGCTATGGCTAGAATTATGCCATAGAAAAAGATGCTGAAAACATTTCTTGTGGTTGACGCACTGTCGAACATGGGAAGAAACTTTATTGCGGCAATAGATGCTAAAACCGGCAAAGCGAGCAGGTACTTGGGCTTGAATTCTCTGATTTTTGCTTTTGACCACAGAACAGGGGAAATACCTAAAGCCAGACCGCAGAAAAACGTGCGTGCTTCGTTTTCGCACACGTTAAGCAAAGAGCTTACCAAGCCTGCACAAAGGAGAGCTCCTGCCATACCGCCGATGGCGATTTTTGCAAGAAAGTATGCGTTGCGCTTGAAATCGGAGAAAAGGGAAGAAACGGAAAGCAAGAGCTTATCATAAATTCCGAGCATGATGGCGACACTGCCGCCGCTTACCCCCGGAATCAGCATAAAACCGCCTATTAAAGCGCCGAAAATAAAGTCTAACAAAAAGCATCACCGAGTCATTATACTGAGTTTAGTGTCAAAATATGAAAACACACTTAAAAACCGTGAAAAGTTTTTATTTAAAAGCTTGAAGAGGTATTGACAAAACGACAAAAAAACAGTATATTCAATATATTCAGACTAAATAAAAGGCACAGGATATTTATTTGCCGATCAGTGCTTTTTCAGTGTTGGCGTTGGCTCCTGAAACGGGGCGCTGTGACCTTTGGATAGGCGGAGAAATTTCGTTCTTTTTGTTCTGTTTTATTTCAGTTATTGAAAGGAATCACGAAAATTGAGCAATGTTCTTTTACAGCTTAAAAATGTTTCCGTTCGTTTCGACGATGACCAGATACTCAAGAGCATAAATCTTGATATTTGCGATAAGGAATTTGTTACTCTTCTCGGTCCATCCGGTTGCGGCAAGACCACTACGCTGAGAATCATCGGCGGATTTGTTGAGCCTGACAGCGGGGAGGTTTTGTTTGACGGCAAGAACCTTCTTGACGTGCCCTCTCATAAGCGTGCGGTAAACACCATCTTTCAGAAGTATGCGCTTTTTCCGCATCTGAATGTATACGAAAACGTAGCATTTGGTTTACGTGTTAAAAAGACTCCCGAGGACGTCGTAAAAAAGACCGTTAAAGAAATGCTTTCGATGGTTAATCTCAAAGGCTTTGAGCGCAGAAACATCAGCACTCTTTCGGGCGGACAGCAACAGAGAGTGGCTATCGCAAGGGCACTTGCGGTAAACCCTAGGGTTTTGCTTCTTGACGAGCCTCTCGGCGCACTTGATCTCAAGCTCCGAAAGGACATGCAGGTCGAGCTTAAGAACATTCAAAAGCGCATGGGGATTACATTTATCTACGTTACCCACGATCAGGAAGAGGCGCTTTCTATGAGTGACACCGTTGTGGTTATGAACCAGGGCGTCATTCAGCAGGTAGGTTCTCCCGAAGACATTTATAACGAGCCTGTCAACGCTTTTGTTGCAGACTTCATCGGAGAGAGCAACATTCTTGACGGAGTTATGCTTGAAGATTATAAGGCATCCTTCTCAGGTCATGTCTTTGACTGTCTGGACAAAGGTTTTGACAAAAACGAGGCTGTTGACATCGTTGTACGTCCCGAAGATGTTGACGTGGTTGAACCCGAAAAGGGCATGCTCTGCGGTACGGTAAGCTCTGTTACCTTTAAGGGCGTCCACTTTGAAATAATCGTTGACATCAATGGCTTTAAATGGATGATTCAAACCACGGATTATTCCCCCGTAGGAGCCAACATAGGGCTGTACATTGAGCCTGATGCAATCCACGTTATGAAGAAAAGTGAGTACTCCGGCGCATACGGCGATTACAGCAGCTTTTCTGATGAGATTGACAAGCTCTCTGAGCTTAACGACGGAGAGAGCTGAAATGAAGAATAATAACAGTGCAAAAACACAATCGGAGAAAAAGAGGAGCCTTTCGGGAATACTTCTTTCATCTCCCTACCTCGTTTGGTCGGTAATTTTTATAGTAGCACCCTTGTTTTTTGTGGTTTATTATGCGTTCACCGACAGGAACGGCAATTTTACCTTTGATAACATCAGCAAGCTTGGCGATTATACAGGGATTTTCATTCATTCGATTTGGATAGGACTCATTTCCACAGTTATCTGTCTTGTTATCGCATACCCTATGGCTTACATTATGGCACGTTCGGGCGCAAGAAGACAAAAGACGCTTATGATGCTGGTTATGCTTCCAATGTGGATGAATCTGCTGATAAGAACTTATTCCTGGATGACTTTGCTCCAGGATACGGGAATTATCAACAACCTTATCTCCGCTATCGGACTTCCGCGCATCCACATGATCGACACGTCCTTTGCTGTTGTTGTGGGTATGGTTTACAATTTCTTCCCGTATATGATTCTCCCGATTTACTCGGTTATGTCTAAGATAGATAATAACCTTGTTGAAGCGGCACAGGATTTGGGTTGCAACAAGCTTAATGTTTTCAGAAAAGTGCTTTTCCCATTGAGCTTGCCCGGCGTTGTTTCCGGTATAACCATGGTTTTCGTTCCTTCCGTCAGCACCTTTTACATTGCGGGTAAGCTTGGCGGTCCGAGCAACCTGCTTATCGGTGACGTGGTTGAAACTCAGTTCAAGGCTTCAAACAATTACAATCTGGGCTCCGCCATATCACTCGTATTGATGGTTCTTATTCTTATCTGTATGGCGGTTATGAACAAGTTTGCCGACGATGATACGAATATGATCGTTTGATTTCCGTTTTGTCCTTCTTCGGGTTGACGGCTCGGAGTGTATCTTGTAGAAGGGTAGGATTACAGAAAGTTGAAGACAACGTCAAGAGTATACACTGCTTTGATAATGATTTTTCTTTATGCTCCAATAGCTGTCCTTATTTTCTTTTCGTTCAATTCTTCGAAAAGTAATGCGGTGTTCGAGAGCTTTTCCCTCAGGTGGTATAAAGAGCTTTTCAATGATACGCAGATTCTGCAAGCTCTGAAAAACACGCTGATTATTGCGGGGCTTTCCGCTCTCATCTCCACCGTTCTCGGTACTGCGGCGGCTGTTGGTATAGACATGTACAGGAAAAAGTGGCAGAAAAGCGTGGTGCTTACGGTTACTAATTTTCCTATGATGAACCCCGACATAGTTACGGGTGTTTCGATGATGCTTTTGTTTGTGTTCGCCAGCAAGCTCCTTAACATTAACGGGATTCTTGGCTTTTGGACCATTTTGATAGCTCACATCACCTTTAATCTGCCTTACGTTATTTTGTCTGTGCTTCCAAAGCTCAGACAGACAGATCCTCACCTGGCAGAGGCGGCGATGGACCTGGGCTGTACTCCCGTAAAAGCCTTTTTCAAGGTCGTACTTCCTGCCATCAGACCCGGCATCGTAACCGGCATGATAATGGCTTTTACCCTTTCTCTCGATGACTTTATTATAAGTAACTTTACAACGGAGACCTTTCAGACGCTTCCGCTTCAGATCTATTCCATGACTAAGAAGCATGTTACTCCGTCTATAAACGCACTTTCCACTCTTATTTTTGCTACGATACTGCTGTTGCTCATTCTCAGTAATGTTACACAGTCAAGGGCAGAGAGTAAACTCAACAAGGAAATAAGAGAGGGAAAAAAACAAAAAAGAGGGAATAATTAATTGTATATATTCCGTAAATTTTAATTCAGGAAGGGATTTGAGAAATGAAAAAAATTTTTTTTGACGGAAGGAAGTCTTTGGTTAAAAGACTTGTTGCCCTGACACTTACAGCTATGGCTGTTGTGTCTTGTATGGCTTTTTCCGTAAGCGCAGACTATACCCAGGATTTTGACTGGCGCAAGTACGAAGGTACTACCATTAACGTTTACAATTGGGGCGAGTATATTCCCGACGGCGCTGAGGGCTCTTTTGATTTGAACAAAGCTTTTACGGAGCTCACAGGCATCGAAGTTAATTACGCTATGTATGACGATAACGAAACTATGTACTCCAAAATCAGCAACGGCGGAGTCAGCTTCGATGTCGTTATCCCCTCTGATTACATGGTTGAAAGAATGATTTCCGAGGGCTTGTTACAGAAGCTTGATTTTAATAATATACCGAACTATAAATACATTGCAGACAGATATAAAAATTTGCCTTACGACCCTGAAAACGCATACTCTGTTCCTTATGCCGCAGGTATGGTTGGCATAATTTACAATACGAAGATGGTTGAGGGTACTCCCGACAGCTGGAGCATTATGTGGGATGAGAATTACTCAGGAAAGATTCTCCAGTTCAGAAACTCAAGAGACGCTTTTCTTACCGCACAGGTTCTTATCGCAGACCAAAAGGGCGTTGAGCTTGATACCTACGTAAATACAAACGATACGGCTTTACTCGACGAAGCGGCTGCGAAGCTTGAAGAACAAAGACCTTTGGTGCAGTCCTATGTAATGGACGAAGTTTATAACAAGATGGAATCGGGAGAAGCGGCTGTTGCTGCTTATTACACCGGTGACTATCTCAGCATGAAGGATGTCAACGATGATTTGTCAATAGTTTATCCCAAGGAGGGCACAAACCTTTTCGTTGACGCTGCTTGTATACCCACCTGCGCAAGAAACAAGGAAGCGGCAGAGCTTTATATCAACTTTTTACTTGAGCCGGATGTAGCTCTTGAAATTGCGGAGTTTCTTTATTACCAAACTCCCCATACGGCTGTTTTGGAGAATGATGAGTACTCGCTCAAGGATAATAAGGAAATTTATCCCGACAACATGGATGAGATAAAGACGGTTACTTACCGTCACCAGTCTTCCGAAACCCTTGACTATGTGGGTAAGCTTTGGGATGATGTCCGTCAGAGCGGTAATAACTACACCACCATCTTTATTTGCTTTGCGGTGGCAATCGTGGTAATTGTTGTGGCTGTCATTGTGTCTAAGCAACAAAAGAAGAAGAGAAACAATTACGACTGATAAAAATTAGATTTCGAGAGGGAGTTGGAAGTTCATTCCAACTCCCTCAAGTTGATGACAAATCTTGTCATCAACTTGGCAGACTGCTGAGAAAGAGTGCAGACAATACGAACCAAGGCGAGAACTGTACTAAGTACTGCGAGCCGAGGTTCGTTTTGAACGAAAAAATACAGTGATTTGCAGAAAAATCGGGGTTTTGAAGTGAACTCCGATTTTTCAACTTTTAAGGCGTAAGTTGTTTTTTCTTTTTCGTGCTCTGTGCCTTTATCAGCGGCCTGGTGGAGTTGGAAGTTCTTTCCAACTCCTTTTTCATCTTGTCGGATTTATAAAATTAACATTCAACCGGCAGTTGAGTTCGGCTTTTTCAACGCGGCGTTGAGAAAAGTGATTTGCTCCGTTTGAAAATGTGCTAAATACGCTTTTTTCTAAACTACGCGGTCATTGAAAGTCCGTTTCCTTTGGAGTATAATTCAGTTATGGATTTAAGCCCGCAAGGGACATAAATGAGAGAGGTGTGCAAATAATGAAGAAAATTGGGAGTCTCATCTGCAACGCACGAAAAAAGGCGGGATACACACAGGAAGCATTTGCTTCAAAGTTAGGGCTTTCTCCCCAAGCGATAAGCAAATGGGAAAACGATGTGGGGTTGCCCGACGTTGCTCTGTTGCCTGAAATTGCCTCCATTTTGGGATTGTCCTTGGATGAGCTTTTCGGTGTTGCTGAGAATGACGGGGCATACCTTTGCGAATGCTTTGGTGATTTACCCTTGGTGAGCAGTTTTGGCGGCGTGGGTTGTTATTCTGACAAGACGCTTGAAAGTAAGACCGAGAACGGAAATCTCTTGGTTTTCTCTGACGGGAGCACCGCGTATGTCCGTGAAAGACGTGCCGAAAACAGAGGCTTGGGTGAAATAAGATTTTGCGGTAAAACCAAGGAAAAACAAAGACTCAGCCAAGGGGCAAAGAAACGAAGCGAAAACCTTGAGGACTTCGACAGCATTGAGATTTCCTTTGGATTGCCCGTAGAGGTAAGAATCGTTACTGCGGACAGGGGGAGCTTTGAGGCGGTGGGAGATGCCGATTTTATTGACGTGTTGACTGTTACCAACCGTGAAGGTTGCCTTAGTGTTTCTGCACAGCTGAACAATACGTATTACAACAAATTTGCAGAAAATACCCTTTGTATTTTCACTCCTTTCACCTCCGGTAAAAAACTAAAGATACGTATAGCAGGCTCGTGTAATTGTAATGTTGAACCGTCTTTTGGAAGTTTTGAGCTTTCCATTTCCGGCTCCGGTGACGTTAAAGCTTCAGAATGTGCGAAGATGGATGCTTCCATTGCGGGGAGCGGTGACCTTTGCGTCTGTGCAATAACCGAGGAAGCTAAGATAAGCATTAGCGGCAGCGGTGATGTTTCGGTGAAAGAGGGGAAGAACGTTTCGGTTTCTGTTGCAGGCAGCGGGGATGTAACCGTGGGCAATGCTGTGGGAAACTTTTCGGCAAGAGTGTCGGGTTCGGGGGATGTGAAGCTTGGCGGAGAGCTCGATGCTTTGAAGCTCGTCATCAACGGGAGTGGTGATTTTGACGGCAGAGAGCTTACCGTTTCAGAAGCCGACATCGAAGTTAACGG
>JAFXKQ010000076.1 GCA_017531625.1 Clostridia bacterium
CATCGCAACGAGTGTAACAAGGGGATAAAGCCCGATGTAACTGCCGACGATTCTCGGTTCGATTATCTCACGAATGACAGTGATAATCAAATAGGTTACTAAAATTGCGATACCCGTGTAGTAGTCTTTTGAAACAAAAATGAGGAAAAGCGACCAAGGGATAAGTACTGTTCCCGTACCTACAACAGGTAAAATGTCTACAAAGGAAATGATGAGAGCCAAGAGGAAGGCGTACTTAATGTCAATGATAAGAAATGCCACCAAAAGCTCAGTAAAGGTGATAAAAAGGATGATGCTGTAAGCTTTGAGGTACTTGCCCGTAGTCTCGAAAAATTCTTCTTTAATGATTGTAAAGATTTTTCTTGCGTTGTCTGAAAACTGTTCTGAAATAAAGCTTGAAATCTTTTTGTAGTCGATGGTCATGTAGAAGCATGCAACTACGATGATGATGAAATTCAAAAGCAGATCGGCAAAGCCCGAAACAACGGTCATAAGCAAGGGCAGGATGTCATCTGTAATGTTCTTTGCGCTGCTTGCCAGTAAGTTAATAATCTTTTCGTCAAGATTGTCCCAAAAGTTTTTAAGAGGGTCGGCAACGCTGACAAAAGGAACAAAGGAGTCGATTTTTTCGATCCACTGGTCAACAAGGTCAGGGTTCTCTCTCAACTCGGTGACTTGTGCTAAGATGTTTTCGGCAAGAATTTGCAACTCTCCGAGGAGCTGTGTTACCAGAAAATACGCCGCTGTCGAAATCAGTGCCACCGCTGTGATAACAAGCAGGGAAATGGAGAGCTTACGTGGGATTCTTACGTGCTTTTCCAAAAACGAAACAACGGGGTGGAGGAGAAGTGAAATAATCCATGCTATGACAAAGGGGTAGACGAGGGGCAAAACGTATTTAACCGCCCCGATCAGTGCAAAAATAAGAACTCCGATAAATGCAACGTAGATCAGGAATTTAAGCATTTTTGAAGTTTTTTCGTCGAGCATGTGCTCACCTCTTTCATTAGTATTCTTGCCCATAACTGAGCGTGCCTTTCAAGCAAAATAAAATTTTTAAAAAAGCCTTGACAAAATACGGCCTTTATGGTAGAATAGCTCTCGCACCGAATAAGTGCTTTTATGGCCTGTTAGTCAAGTGGTCAAGACGTCGCCCTCTCACGGCGAAGGCAGGGGTTCGACTCCCCTACGGGTCACCAAGAAAACCGCATCAGCGGTTTTCTTTTTTTGTTGTTTTGCGAAAAACGCATTTTTGTTTTGCGGTTTTGGCTAAAATTGTGATGGCTTTCGGCTTCCGTCAAGGAAAACCGAAAGCCATTGGTTTTTACAGGTAAAATGCTTTGCGTTTAACCAACTTGATTAAAGAAAACACTAACTGACGCTAACGCCATGTTTACTAAACTTATTTGAGTACAAAGTGGCGTGCAAGTATCTTGTAGTTTTTTGCTTTGAGGGCGTCAAGTGCAGCACAGTGGCTACCGTAGGTTGCAACCTCTGTAATGACAGCTCTTTCGCCGTCACCAAGTTCGATTATTTCGCCGCAAAGCTCGCCAGCGGGTGCGTCTGTGCGGAAATAAATCTTAACGGGCATTTCCTTTGCTTCAAGACAGAAGCCGTCACCGCAGTTTTCTCTCGGAGTTTCGGGAACGGGGCACTTGATTGCCGAAAGAATGTCTGAAACAACCGCACTTGCGGTGGGAAGGCTACCGGCACCTGCTCCGTA
The DNA here is from genome assembly GCA_017531625.1 of Clostridia bacterium. Lineage (GTDB taxonomy): Bacteria > Bacillota > Clostridia > Oscillospirales > CAG-382 > SIG636. The sequence continues at coordinate 1,724 of JAFXKQ010000076.1, forward strand.
GAACACAAGCTCACCCACCATGTTACCCTTAACGGATACGGCGTTGAACACGTCAACGGTGGAAGCGATTTGGGTACCGTTCTTTACAAGGTGGGGAGCAACCATAAGATACGCCTTGTCCTCAACCTTCTCGGCAACACCGAGGAGCTTTACCGAATAGCCTGCCTTACTGGCTGCTGCGATGTCTTTTTTATCAATCTCGGTGATACCCTCGCAGATAGCAGCTTTTTCCGTAGGGATGTGCTTGCCGAATGCGATACCGCCGAGGATACAAATCTTTCTGAGCGCGTCAAGTCCTGCTACGTCTGCTGTGGGGTCAGCTTCTGCATAACCCAATGCCTGAGCAGATTTGAGTGCGGTGTCAAAAGCTTCGCCCTCAAAGAGCATTTTTGTAAGAATGTAGTTTGTAGTACCGTTGAGGATACCTGCGATACGTTCGATCTTGTTAGCTGTAAGGCAGTTGAGAAGGGGACTGATGACGGGGATACCGCCTCCGACGGAAGCTTCGTAAAGATAGCAAACATTGTTTCTCTTAGCGGTTTCAAGAAGAATGTCACCGTATTTTGCAACAACTTCTTTGTTGGACGTGACAACGCTTTTCCCACTCTCCAAGGCTGCCTTGGAAAAATCAAAAGCGGGATGTGCGCCGCCCATGGTTTCTACCACTACGGAAACGCTCTTATCGTCAAGAATCTTTTGGAAATCTGTTGTTACGATGCTTGCAAGATCGTGGCCTTCAAAGCTTCTTCTGTCAAGAACGTGCTTTACTGTAACGAGAGTTTCTCCGTTACCTCCGAGTTTTTTCGAGATGTCTGCAGCATTGTTTTTCAAAACTTCGTATACGCCACCGCCAACAACGCCCATGCCGAGTATCGCTATATTAAACATACTGTTATTCCTTTCCCTTTATTCATCACTCTTTGATAAACTATCATACCACATAAAATTTCCTTTTTCAATAGTAAATACATAACTTAGATGAAAAGTTTTAAAAACACTTGCTTTTTATATGTTTGTGTAGTAAAATCAAAGGTTGAAGG
>JAFXKQ010000077.1 GCA_017531625.1 Clostridia bacterium
AAGGAAGGCTTTTTACGTTCCGAAAGTGCTTTGATTCAGACAATAGGACGCGCTGCCCGTAATGAAAACGGTAGAGTGATAATGTATGCCGATAAAATGACCGGTTCCATGAGCAGGGCGATTTTTGAAACCGAGCGGCGCCGTAAAAAGCAGAGCGAACATAACGAAGCTAACGGTATTGTTCCCAAGACGATTATTAAAGAAATTAGGGCTCCCTTGGAAATCAGTATAAAGGGCGAGGGAGAAAAGAAGCTTACAAGAGATGAAAAGAAAGCACTGATTGAACGGCTTGAAAAAGAAATGAAGCGTGCAGCCAAAGAACTCGACTTTGAAACAGCGGCGGCAATGCGTGATAAGATTCGATCTTTGATGGGCGTTTGACAGAAGCATTTCGGCGGTTAGGTTTTATCTTCCGTATGGCTTGCCGCTTAAGTTGTTAAATCGGTTGGATAAGAATTTTTATAGAGGTATAAACGTGGCAAAAGAACTTGTAATGAAGGGCGTCCGCGTCAACAATTTAAAAAATGTTTCCTTGACCTTGCCAAGGGATAAGTTTATCGTTTTTACGGGGCTTTCCGGCTCGGGTAAATCGTCTCTTGCGTTTGATACAATTTTTGCGGAAGGACACAGACGTTTTGTTGAGTCGCTGTCATCTTATGCGAGGCAGTTTTTAGGGCAGTTAGATAAGCCTGACCTCGACAGCATAGACGGGTTGTCTCCTGCAATTTCAATTGATCAGAAAACCACGTCAAAAAATCCCCGTTCTACGGTTGGTACAGTTACGGAGATTTATGACTACATTCGTCTGCTGTATGCACGTATTGGGGTTCCTCATTGTCCTGAGTGCGGTGAGGTGATTGCACAACAGAGCGTTGACGAAATTGTTGACGGCATAGCAGAACTTCATGAAGGAACAAGGTTCCTCGTTCTTGCTCCGGTAATCAAAGGTAAAAAAGGTGTGCATGAAAAGGTCCTCGATGACGCTTCGAGGAGCGGTTTTGTGCGTGCAAGAATTGACGGCGCAATTTACGAGCTTACTGACAGACCCGAGTTGGACAAAAATAAAAAGCACGACATCGACATAGTAGTTGACCGTTTGATTATGCGTGAGGACATTCGTTCACGTCTTACGGACAGTATTGAAACGGCGGCAAAACTTTCTGACGGAATCGTTGTTGTTGTCACTCTCGATGAAAACGGTAACGAGGACGAGGAATTGGTTTACAGCCAGAACTACGCTTGTAAAACCCACAACATAAGTCTTGGAGAGCTTGCTCCACGTATGTTTTCTTTCAACAGTCCTTTCGGTGCGTGTGAAAAATGTGATGGATTAGGAGAGAGTTACGTTATTTCTCCCGATAAACTCATTCCCAATAAAGAACTCTCACTTTTCAACGGCGCAATTATGTGCAACGGTTTCAAATCCATTGACGCCGCTTCTTATTCGGGAGAGGTTTATAACAGACTTGGTAAGTTTCACGGCTTTGACATTCACACCCCAATAAAGGATTACAGTCCTGAGGCCTACGAGATTTTACTGTACGGCAACATGGGCAAGGGCGCAAAAAAACGTGCATTCGGTGAGCCGAAATTTGAAGGCGTGATCCCGATGGTTGAGCGTCGTTACAAATCGTCTTCTGATCCTGAATGGCGTGAGTACTACGAAGAGTTTATGGATAACGTAACCTGTTCACAATGCGGCGGTCATCGTCTTAAAAAAGAGAGTTTGGCTGTTACTGTCGGCGGGTTGAACATTTCGGAGCTTTGCGACCTCTCCATAGAGGACTGCAAAGAATTCTTTGCAAAGCTTACCTTGACCCAAAAGGAGAGAGCCATTGCCCGTGAGATTTTAAAAGAGATTAATTCCAGATTGGGGTTTCTTAACAGCGTTGGCTTGGAATACTTGACGCTCTCGAGAAAATCTGGTGGGCTTTCCGGCGGCGAGGCTCAAAGAATACGACTTGCTACTCAGATAGGTTCTTCTCTCGTCGGGGTTCTTTACATTCTTGACGAGCCGAGCATTGGATTGCATCAGCGCGATAACTTAAAATTGATTGATACTTTGAAACGCCTCAGAGACATTGGCAACACCTTGATTGTCGTAGAACACGATGAGGAGACGATGCTGTCCAGCGATTACATTGTTGACATAGGACCCGGTGCCGGCGTGCATGGCGGTGAGGTAGTGTTCAGCGGCACTCCCGAAGAGCTCTTGAAGTGCGACAAATCCATAACCGGAAAGTACCTTTCGGGTAAGCTTAAAATTGAGGTTCCCGAAAAGCGCAGAGAGGGTAACGGTAAAACCCTAAAGGTGATAGGAGCTAAAGAAAACAATCTAAAAAACATTGACGTTGAATTTCCCCTCGGTAAGTTTATCTGTGTAACCGGCGTAAGCGGTTCAGGTAAATCATCTCTCGTTAATTCCGTGCTTTATAGCTCTGTTGGCAGGGCTTTCGGTAAGTACTCTCTTATGCCGGGCAAGTTTGACCGCCTTGAAGGCCTTGAAAACCTTGATAAGTGCATCGCAATAGATCAGTCACCCATTGGACGTACACCGCGTTCCAATCCTGCCACTTACACAGGACTCTTTTCCGACATTCGTGCAATTTATGCATCCACGCCCGAAGCAAAAGCGAGGGGGTACAAGGACGGCCGTTTCTCGTTTAACATTAAGGGCGGTAGGTGCGAAGCTTGCCATGGCGACGGTACAATCATGATTGAAATGCACTTTTTGCCGAACGTTTACGTTATGTGTGATGTTTGTAAGGGGAAACGCTACAACAGAGAAACGTTGGAGATTAAATACAAGGGTAAGACAATAAGCGATGTTTTGGAGATGACGGTTGATGAAGGGTGCGAATTCTTTGAGAATTACTCTTCTGTCAGACGAAAACTTAAAACATTGCAAGAAGTCGGTCTTGGATACATTAAGATAGGTCAAAGCTCTACCACTCTTTCAGGTGGCGAAGCCCAGCGTGTAAAGCTTGCTACGGAGCTTGCAAGGCATTCGACAGGTAAGACGCTTTACATTCTGGATGAGCCTACAACGGGGTTGCACACAGATGATGTGAACAAACTTAAAGAGGTGCTTCACCGTTTGGTAGATGCGGGGAATACGGTTGTTGTAATTGAGCACAATCTCGACTTGATTAAAACCGCTGACTACATCATCGACATGGGACCGGAAGGCGGAGATAAAGGCGGTACGGTTTTAGTAACCGGAACCCCTGAAGAGGTTGCTGAATGCGAGAAGTCGTATACAGGTCAGTTCCTAAAAAAATACTTGAAAGCTTAATCTTGAAAGGTTATAGGTTATGGACAGTAAAAAACTTGAAAGACTTGAAAATATACTGAAACGTGTAGAAAAACCGGGCAGATACACAGGCGGTGAATTTGGAGAGGTTTTGAAGGACAAGTCCAAAGTGGACCTCAGGATAGCGTTCTGCTTTCCTGACACTTACGAGATTGGAATGTCAAACCTCGGCATGAAGATACTTTGTCATAATTTTAACCGTTTCGAACATTTTTGGTGCGAGCGCAGTTTTACACCTTGGGTTGACATGGAAAAGGAGATGCGTGCAGAAGGGATTCCGCTGTACGCCCTGGAAAGCGGCGATGAGCTTAGAGCGTTTGACATGCTGGCGTTTACTCTCCAGTATGAGCTTTGTTATACAAATGTTCTCAACATGCTGGAACTTTCACAAATTCCTCTTTTTTCGGCAGAGAGAGGGGAGGATTATCCCGTTATAATCGGCGGCGGTCATTGCTCTTATAATCCCGAGCCTATGGCAGAGTTTTTTGATCTTTTTTCCATAGGCGAAGGTGAGGAAGCTTTGCTTGAAGTGGCAGAGTTGCTTAGAGAGTACAAGAAAGCCGGTAAAAAGAAAAGTGAGTTCTTAAGAGAGGCTTCCCACATAAAGGGGATTTATGTTCCGTCGCTTTACGAAGTGTGCTATGACTCAGACGGGAAGTTGATTTCGGTAAATCCGAAGTTTGAAGATGTGCCCAAAGTGGTTGAAAAGACTTTTATTAAGGATTTGAATTCCGTTTATACTCCGACTGCTCCTGAAGTTCCTTACATAGAAACGGTTCACGACCGTATTATTCTCGAGGTCTTCCGTGGGTGTACAAGGGGCTGCCGTTTCTGTCAGGCGGGAATGATTTGCCGCCCTGTCAGAGAGAAAAGTGCGGAGGTTCTTGACCGACAGGCTCACGAACTTTTTAAAAACACAGGGTACGGCGAAATTTCTTTGTGCTGTCTTAGCATCGGCGATTACAGCGAGCTGAGAGAGCTTCTTGAACGACTGCTCCAATGGACAGAGGCTGAAAAAGTCAACATTTCACTGCCTTCGATGCGCATCGACAGCTTTTACTCTGAGCTGATGGAAAAGACAATGAGTGTTCGCTCGGGCGGGCTTACTTTTGCGCCGGAGGCAGGAACTCAAAGGTTAAGGGACGTAATTAACAAAAACATCACCGAGGAAGAAATCCTCACGGCTTGCGAGGCGGCTTTCGATAAGGGCAGAAACACCATGAAGCTTTACTTCATGAACGGATTGCCCACTGAGACAGATGATGATATTAAGGGCATTGCCAATCTTTCCCAAAACATAGTTGACCTCTATTACAGTAAAAAGAGACAAAAAGGTAAAGGTGTTACCGTTACAGTCAGCGTTTCGTGCTTTGTTCCAAAGCCGTTCACCCCGTTCCAATGGGAAGGGCAGACCCCGATTGAGGAGCTTGAACGCCGTCAGCAACTCTTAAAAGAAGCAATTACCACCCGAAAGGTTAATTACAATTACCACGATGTTAAGGTAAGTTTTCTTGAAGCTGTTTTTGCGAGAGGTGACCGCAGGCTTTCTAAGGCGCTGGCAGAAGCTTGTCGCAGAGGACAGCATTTTGACGGTTGGGACGAGCATTTCAGCTTCGAGAACTGGCTTGACATTTTTGAAACGAGCGGAATAGACGGTTCATTTTATGCTAACCGAAAGATTGGTTTTGATGAAGTCCTCCCTTGGGAACACATCAGTTGCGGCGTGAGCAAGGAATTCCTTGTAAGAGAGGCAAAAAAGGCATA
>JAFXKQ010000078.1 GCA_017531625.1 Clostridia bacterium
TTCATACAGAAAGTACGCACAAGGTCACCGTACTTCTCAGTGCGGTAAATGATTTTACTCTCATAAAGCTCGTCCGTAAGATGGGCAAAAACAACTGCGGGAAGCTCGACTCTTACACCGATGTCAACTCGGTTAGAATGGGTTTTTATCCCCAAATCGGAACAAACCTTTTCCATCCACTTGCTTCCGCTTCTTCCTGCTGAAATAATGCACTGCTCGCCCTCAAAAACGCCGTCTGCTGTGTGAACACAGTATCCGCCGTCCTCTTGTACCACCTCTGTTGCGGCGCAGTTGAACCTGAATTCCACCCTGTCCTTAAGGTAGTTATAGAGGTTTTCAAGAACTATGTAATTTATGTCCGTACCAAGATGTCTGACGGACGCTTCAAGCAAATGCAAACCGTTTTGCAGACAAAGCTTTTTAATTGAACTGTTGGCGGTGGAATAAAGCTTTGTTCCCTCGCCGCCGTAAGCCAAGTTAATGCCGTCAACGTACTTCATCAGCTCAATGGCTTTTTCCTTACCGATGTATTCATAAAGAGTACCGCCAAAGGCGTTGGTAATGTTGTACTTACCGTCAGAAAACGCACCTGCGCCGCCAAATCCGTTCATGATAGAGCAAGGCTTGCATCCGATACAGTTCTTGATCTTATCACCGTCAATTGGGCATTTACGCTTGTTTAAAGGATTTCCTTCCTCCAAAACAAGAACCTTAAGTTCGGGCGCAAGTTTCGAAAGCTCGTAGGCGGAAAAGATGCCGCCGGGACCCGCACCGATAATTATAACATCATACTTCATACAATTCACTCTCGCTGTTCTTAATAATCGAACTGATTACAGATTCAATTAATTATACAACAATCTGAATGCATTGTCAAGCCATCCAAGAACCTACGTAACCACCACTTAATCCAGTTCTTCCACGATTTCGCCCAAGGAAAACGGAGTAACCGCCCCTCGCCACAGCTTTTCAAAAAACGCTTCCGAATCCGACACACTGCAAGTGATTGCGGCATAAGCTTTTTCTTTTTCGCCGTTTTCGGTTTTGGTTACCGTTACAACGTGATGTTTTTCCCTTTTTTCGAGGACGTATTCAAGTACGGTTTCGCCGAAAATCACTCGTTTTTTCATCGCCGTTCTCCTTCAAATCCCACTGTTTTAGACCGAGCAAAGCCAAAACCTTTCTTTTAAACTTCGCTGATTCCGTTTAAACTGCCGTGCTCTGTTTTTAGAATAACAAAAACTTACCGCAAATTCTGTCGAAAATCAAGCTTTTAAATTCTTCTCTTTTAACCCCCGTTATCTCAAAAAACATGCCATTATCTCTCTTTTGTGCCATTTATCCCATTTTTTACCGTTTTTCTCAATTTAGTGCCGTTTATCTCGTTTTACCCCCTTTTATCTCATTTTCCTGTGATTTTTCTGTGATTTTTATGTGATTTTTCTGCACAAAAATACGGTTTCAACAAAAAACAAGGTCAAGTCCCGTCAGTTTTTAAGATTTTTGAGTTTTTTAAACGAAAAAGCTGTTGAATTTATTCTTTATTAGTATTATAATCGTAGCCAAAGCGTTGCAGGCTGTTTCGACTTTGCAAACACGTTTAAACTGCAACCTCAACTGAAAGAAGGTTTGTTTTTTTATGGACAAGTTGACGCCTATGTTTTTCTCCACCATGAAAGGCTACACAAAGGGACAGTTTATTAAAGATGTCATTGCAGGCATTGTTGTCGCAATCATCGCCCTTCCCCTTTCCATAGCCTTAGCCATCGCATCAGGAGTTACTCCCCAAGAAGGTCTTTACACCGCAATCATAGCGGGCTTCCTCATTTCCTTCCTCGGCGGAAGCCATGTGCAAATCGCAGGTCCTACGGCGGCTTTTGCTACCATAGTTGCGGGCATCGTTGCAACCAACGGAATGGAAGGCCTTATCCTCGCCACACTTTTGGCGGGCGTTTTTCTCATTCTTATGGGTGTTTTCCGTTTAGGGTCTTTGATTAAATTCATTCCTTACACCATTACAACGGGATTTACCGCAGGCATCGCCGTAACCATTCTTGTAGGTCAGTTCAAGGACTTCTTCGGTGTAACCTACGCAGAGGGCGTTACCCCCATCGAAACCGTTGAAAAACTTGAAGCTTTCTTTGAAAGCATCTCCACAATAAACCCTTGGGCGATTCTCGTCGGCGGCATCAGTCTCCTTATCCTCATCGTCTGGCCCAAAATCAGCAAGCTCATTCCCGGCTCACTCATTGCCGTTGTTGTGGGTGCCGCAATGGTTAAACTGCTTAACCTGGAAGTAAACACAATCGGTTCTCTTTACACAGTCAGCAGTAAGTTACCCGTTCCGTCCATCCCCGGTTTTAGCTTTGATACGGTAAAAGCCGTGCTCCCCGACGCCCTTACCATCGCAGTTCTTGCGGCAATAGAATCACTTCTTTCTTGCGTAGTTGCTGACGGTATGACAGGCACCAAGCACCGCTCTAACACAGAACTGATTGCTCAGGGCGTTGGTAACATTGGCTCTGCCCTCTTTGGAGGAATCCCCGCAACAGGCGCAATTGCCCGTACTGCCGCAAACATTAAGAGCGGTGGCAGAACTCCCGTTGCAGGCATGGTTCACGCCGTAGTGCTCCTTTTGGTGCTCGTTTTGTTTATGCCCTACGCATCACTTATCCCCATGCCAACCATCGCAGCGATTCTCTTTTCCGTAGCTTACAACATGTGCCAGTGGCGCCCGTTCCTCAGAATCTGCAAAACTGCACCCAAGAGCGACATTTTTGTACTCGTGCTCACTTTTGTCCTCACCGTGGTTTTCGACCTCGTTGTGGCAATCGTTGTAGGTCTGGTTCTCGCTTGTCTGCTGTTTATGAAGAGAATGAGCGACGAAACCGCTGTCAAGAACCGTGCTCTTTCCGAAGATGAAATAGCAAAAGACGTTTTCGCCAAGGAAGTGCCGGCAGGCGTTCTCGTTTACGAAATCGACGGTCCTCTTTTCTTCGGTTCTGCTGACAGAATTGCAATGATTACGGCGGAATCCTTTACAAAATGCCTCATTTTAAGAATGAGAGGCGTTACCGCCGTTGACGCCACCGCAATGAACGCCATCGATACTCTTTACAACCGTTGTGCTGAAAACGGAATCAAGGTGGTGTTCTCCCACGTAAACGAACAGCCCATGCGCACCTTTACCAAGGCAGGATTTGTAGATACCGTGGGCAAAGAAAACTTCTGCAAGCACATTGACGACGCCTTGACTCTTGCAAGCAAGTATGCCAAAGAGTCCGAAGACGAAGAATAAAAAGACAATAAAAAGTTCAAATTATGAAAAGAATTAAACTGTTGTTCACCCTGTTGTTAACCGTCATCCTCTTAGTTTCCTGTGGCGAAACCGAGAAAACGCAGACGGAATCATCAAGCGAATCAATTCAAGAATCCAAATCAGAAGGGGAATCAGAAGAAGAAATGCAATCTCAAAAATCGGAGGTCGAGGTATCCTCTGTTAAAGCCGTTTACGTCAACATAACTGCCCAAGAGGCAAAGGAAATCATGGATTCACAGACAGATTACGTGATTCTTGACGTGCGCACGGAAGAAGAATTTAACGAAAAGCACATTCCGGGAGCAATCCTCATTCCCGATTACGAGATTGAGGAAAAAGCGGAAGAGATTCTCACAGACAAGGACAAACTGCTTCTGGTTTATTGCCGTAGCGGCAGACGCAGTAAAAATGCCTCAGAGATTTTGGTGCGCCTTGGCTACACCAACATTAAGGAGTTTGGTGGAATAATTGACTGGCCCTACGAAACGGTCAGCGGAAGCTGAAACTCCTTTGCTCCCCCCTTTTCTGTTTACAACAAAGCTCTCTTACGAAAGGCGGTGACTACGTGGTTTACGTTTACGAAAACTTGGGTTCGTACAGTGAGGCGCTGTACGAGAGTCACTTGTCGTCCTTGCCCGAGTGGAGAAAAGCTTACGCCTTAAAGTACAAAAAATCAGAGGACAGAAAACGCTCTGTTTTGGCTTTCGTACTGTTAAGAGAAGCAGTGAAAAGGGAGTTTGGCGAAGAGGTTCAAGAATTTGAGTACAACCAATTCGGAAAGCCCTTCCTCAAGGGGAACTCCCTGCATTTCAGTCTCAGCCATTGCAAATCCGCTGTGGCCTGTGCCGTTTCGGAATCGGAAATCGGCATTGATTTAGAAACCGTCAGGGAGTTTGACGAAAAACTTTGCGCCAGAGTTTTGACCGGCACGGAGCTAAAACTCATGGAATCAGCCAAGGACCCAAAGGAGCTGTTTTTCAAATTCTGGACACAAAAGGAAGCCGCCGCTAAATTTGAAGGAGTGGGACTCGGTCTTGTTCTCCAAAAGCTTGAATTGAGCAACTACTTACTCCACAGCGAAAAGCGAAAGGACTTCGTTTTGTCCGTCTGCTACGGTAAAACGGCTCAGCCCAAAGCTTTTCAGCCAAAAGCGCCTTCCGTCATTACGGTAGACAATGACCGTTTTCGGAGGTGAAACCATGGGTACGAACAAATGGCTTTTAGAAAACACCTCCTCGCTTAAAGGTAAAACCGTAGCGATAACCGGCTCTACGGGCGGGCTTGGGCGAGAAATCTGCAAGTACCTTGCCTCCCTTGGCGCGGAATTGGTTTTGATAGACCGAAACGCCGAGCGTTCCAACTCACTGCGACGTGAGTTGGAGAAGGAATTTAAGACAGGCGTTTCCTGCATAAACGCAGACCTTGCAGACTTTGAATCGGTCAAAACCGCAACAGAGCTTTTAACCGAAAGCAAGGTTGAGATTTTTATTCATAACGCAGGAGCATACGACATTCCAAGGCATAAAACCGACCTTGGATACGATAACGTGTTCCAGATAAACTTTATCTCCCCTTACTACATTATAAAAAAGCTCCTTCCCCAATTAAGAAGTTGCGGCGGTAAAGCGGTTGCCGTTGGAAGCATCGCCCACAATTACTCAAAGATAGACGAAAACGACTTGGATTTTTCAACGCGAAAAGCCGCTTCCAAGGTTTACGGCAACGCAAAACGCCATCTTATGTTCTCTCTCTTTGAGCTTTTTGAAAACGAAACAAAGGCAAGCCTCAGCATTGTCCACCCCGGAATCAGTTTTACGGGAATCACGGCTCATTACCCGAAGCTCATCTTTGCGGTCATTAAGCACCCGATGAAGTTGATTTTTATGAAACCTAAAAAAGCGTGTCTTTCCATAGTAAAGGGCGTTTTTGATTCCACGGGTAAGAACGAATGGATCGGGCCAAGGTTCTTTAACGTCTGGGGCAAGCCAAAGAAAAAGAGGCTCAAAACCTGCTCTCCCGCAGAGAGTAAAACAATCGGCGAGCGAGCAGAAACAATTTATTCCCGCATTACAAAGACAGAATAAAGAGAAAAAAGGTGCTAATCCGAAAGATTCAGCACCTTTTACTTTTATTCATCTAAAATTCCGTTCAAAAAACTCATTGTGTCGGCAGAGGGTTCTTCCACGTCCGCAAGCGGAAACCGAAGCCCCAGACTGTCGTACTTTGTCTGACAGAGCTTTTTGAAAGGAAGCAGTTCAATTTTTTCGACACACTTGTTGGCGTTTGCCAACTCCTTCAAGTACTCCATTCCTTCCCTGCCGTCATTAAGCCCGGGGATAATGACCTGCCTTAAAACCGTCGGAACGCACTGGGAATCAAGGTGCGCTAAAAACTCCAACACAGCTTTTTTACCGCAACCCACAAACTCACGGTAAAGCTCATCCGATGCGTACTTAAAGTCTAACAAAACCCTGTCGGTTACCCGAAGAAGCTCCTTAACCTCCCCGTTCAAAACACAACCCGAAGTGTCAAGGCAAGTGTTGATGCCCTCTTGCTTGCAGAGTGAAAAAATCTCCCTCGCAAATTCTGCTTGAAGAAGCGGTTCTCCCCCTGAAAGGGTTATCCCACCCTTTGCTCCAAAGTACTCACGGTACCTGACCGCCCTGTTTACCACCTCTTGTGCAGTGTAAACCGTACCGCCGTCAAGGTCCCAGGTGTCGGGGTTGTGACAGCATTTACAGCGAAGACAACAGCCTTGAAAAAACACCGTGTAACGTAGCCCCGGGCCGTCCAAAGCCCCAAGACTCTGAAACGAATGAATCCGTCCGCTTATCATAAAGCTTGATGGAAGGTACGGCTGATTACCTCACGTTGCTGTTCCTTTGAGAGCTTGTGGAAATTAACCGCATAACCCGAAACACGAATGGTAAGGTTAGGGTAACTCTCGGGATTTTCGTATGCTTTAAGCAAAGTTTCTCGGTTGAGAACGTTGACGTTGATGTGATGCGCCATTTTTGCGAAATAGCCGTCAAGAACGGAAACAAGGTTTTCGATCCGTTCCCCTTCGGTTCTGCCCAAAGCTTCGGGCGTGATGGAGAAGGTGTTTGAAATCCCGTCACGGCAATCGTCGTAACTGAGCTTAGCCACGGAATTCAGCGATGCAAGAGCACCGTTTTCTTCACGGTTGTGCATGGGGTTTGCGCCGGGCGCAAAGGGGTGGCCCGCCTCTCTGCCGTCGGGAGTAGCCCCCGTGTTTTTACCGTACATGACGTTTGAAGTGATTGTGAGAACAGAAAGTGTGTGAATGGCATTTCTGTACGTGGGTGTCTTGCGAAGCTCTGTGATAACTTTGTGACAAAGCTCTTTTGCGAGTAGATCAACTCTGTCGTCATCGTTTCCGAATTTAGGGAAATCTCCCACAGTTTCAAACCCTACCACATAACCGCTTTCATCCTTAACGGGGCGCACGTGAGCGTACTTGACCGTACTTAAAGAGTCTGCCACCACAGAAAGTCCCGCAACGCCAAACGCCATAAAACGTTCGGCATCCGTGTCATGCAAAGCCATCTGCGTCTTTTCGTAGGCGTACTTGTCATGCATGTAGTGGATGGCGTTCATTGTATTAACGTACAGCTTTGACATCCACTGAATGTAAAGGTCAAAACGCTCGGAAAGTGCATCGTAATCAAGCTTTTCGCAATCCATCACGGGCATTTGAGGCCCAATGCTCATCTTGCTTGAAGTGTCATAACCGCCGTTGATGGCAATGAGCAAGAGCTTTGCTAAATTGCACCTTGCGCCAAAGAACTGCATTTGTTTTCCCACCTTCATTGCGGAAACACAGCAGGCAATGGCGTAATCGTCACCGTACCTCGGGCGCATGAGGTCGTCGTTCTCGTACTGAACGGAATCCGTCTCAACGGAAACCTTGGCACAGAACTTTTTAAAACCTTCGGGCAAATTGACGGACCACAAAACCGTAAGATTAGGTTCGGGCGCAGAGCCTAAGGTGTAGAGAGTGTTGAGCATTCGGAAGCTGTTTTTTGAAACCAAGGTGCGTCCGTCCTCGCCCATGCCTCCCACCGCCTCGGTAATCCACATGGGATCACCGCCGAAGAGCTCGTTGTATTCCGGCGTGCGCAAATGACGGGCAAGACGTAGCTTGATAACAAAATCGTCCATCAGCTCCTGCGCCTGTTCTTCCGTAAGAACGCCGTTCTTCATGTCACGTTCAATGTAAATGTCAAAGAAAGTGCTGACTCTGCCCAAGGACATGGCGGCACCGTTCTGTTCTTTAATGGCTGCCAGGTAAGCGAAATAAGTCCATTGAATTGCCTCGCGTGCATTTGATGCAGGTTGGCTAATGTCAAAGCCGTACATTTTAGCCATTTCTTTCATCAAACCGAGGAATAAAATCTGCCTATAAAGTTCCTCGCAACGGCGGGTAGTGTCAATGTTGAAATCTTTGCCCTCCAATGCTGCCTTATCACCTTCCTTTTCGGCGATAAGACGGTCAACACCGTAAAGCGCAACACGGCGATAGTCGCCGATAAGACGGCCTCTGCCGTAAGCATCGGGAAGCCCCGTGATAACGTGACTTTTACGTGCCCGCTTCATTTCCTCGGTGTAAACACGGAAAACTCCGTCGTTATGGGTGGTGCGGTACAAGAACTCTTTCTCCACGTTGTCGCTCAGTTTGTACCCGTAAGCATTGCACGCCTGCCTTGCCATACGAATTCCGCCAAAGGGGTTAACGCCTCTCTTGAGCGGGCTGTCGGTCTGCAAGCCGACAATAATCTCTTTTTCTTTATCAATGTAGCCCGTGGCATAACTGGTAAGGGAGGAAACCGTCTCCGTGTCAATGTCCAAAACTCCACCCTTTTCACGCTCCAAGGCGAGCAAACGGTTTACTTCTTTCATCAAATCAAGAGTACGCTTTGTGGGGGAAGCGAGGAAATTGCCCTCTCCCTTAAACTCGGTGTAATTACGCTGGATAAAATCTCTTACGTTGATTTCATCCTGCCACGGACCCGGATTAAAGCCATTCCAATTAATGTGCGTCATCTCTAAAACCCCTTTCAAGTACGGAAGGTAAGTTTTTATCATATTCCGATTATAGCATACCACAGTCAAACTGAAAAGTAAATAGTTTTAAGCAGACAACAGCAAATTACAAAGTAACAAGTTGAGAGCACGTAAAAAGGCTGTTACCGAAATTCTCCAAACGGTAACAGCCTTAGAATAAAGTCAATTTTAAGTTAAGTAAAGCGAAATCTTCGGCGCAACAGGTTATTTTGCGAGAACCTCTTTGAGCACAGCAACCGCCGTTTTCAGCTCGTCAAAGCTGATGTTAAGCGGAGGCAAAAGTCTGAGTTTTGTCTTTGCAGTAATGCAAAGCACGCCTTTGTCCATGGCGTCGGCAATAACTTCTTTGACGGGACGCTGGCAGTCGATGCCAAGCATAAGCCCCATTCCGCTGATGCCGTTAACGCCCTTAGCACCTGAAAGCTCGTCAATGATAAACTTAGAGCGTTCTTCCACGCCTTTAAGGAACTTCTCATCAAGACGGTTAACCACGTTAAGCGCACCTGCCGCACAGATGGGATTTCCTCCGAAGGTGGAAGCGTGAGTGCCTGGAACAAGGGCATCCTCTGCCTTTTCACCGAGGAGCACCGCACCGATGGGCAAACCGCCGCCAAGACCTTTTGCGGTGGTTACAATGTCGGGAGTGAAGCCGTAGTGCATGTAAGCGAAGTACTTACCCGTCCTACCGTTGCCGGTCTGAACCTCATCTACGATGATAAGCAAGTCCTTCTCCTCAGCAATCTTTCTTACCTCGTCAACGTACTCTTGGGTCAGCACGTTGATTCCGCCCTCACCCTGGATGAGCTCGATCATGATGGCAGCGCAGTTGTACTGCTCCGTAAGACTTCTGAGTTCGTCAGCGTTGCCCGCCTCAGCATAAACAAAACCCTCTGTAAAGGGGTCAAACTCCTTGTGGAACACGTCCTGCCCCGTAGCCGCAAGGGTGGTTATCGTTCTTCCGTGGAAGCTGTTTTTGAGTGTGATGATGGTATGATGACCCGCACCCTTCTTCACAAATGAACGACGTCTTGCCGCCTTGATTGCGCCCTCGTTAGCCTCTGCGCCGGAGTTGGCGAAGAAAACCTTTTTCATTCCGCTCTTTTCGCAGAGCGCCTTTGCAAGCAATGCGCAAGGCTCTGTGTAGTAAAGGTTGGAGCTGTGCTGAAGCTTGGAAAGCTGGTCAGTAACCGCCTTAACCCACTCAGCATCCGCAACGCCGAAGGTGTTGACCGCGATGCCGCTTGTAAGGTCAATGTACTTTTTACCGCCGTCATCCGTAATCTCCGCGCCCTCGCCCTTGACCCACGCCACAGGGAAACGTGCGTAAGTGTTGGCAACGTAAGCCTTATCTATCTCTTTAATGTTGTTAATGCTCATAAAAACTCCCCCGAAAATCAACCATCTATAAACATTGTACCGATACCCTCATCGGTAAGAATCTCCACGATGATGGAATGAGGAACTCGGCCATCAATGATGAACACTTTTTTAACGCCGTTGTTGATAGCTTCGATACAGCATTGAGTTTTGGGAATCATTCCGCCGGAAATGACGCCATCTTCAATAAGTTTGGGAGCCTCACTCACACGGATAGTGGGAATCAAAGAAGAAACGTCGTCCTTGTCTCTGAGAATGCCGCTAATGTCCGTCATTGAAATAAGACTCTCTGCACCGAGGGCAGCGGCAATGCGTGAAGCCGCCGTGTCAGCGTTGACGTTATAAACGTTACCCTCTTTGTCACAGCCAACCGTGGAAATGACGGGAATGTAACCCTTTTCAAGAACGTCGTTAATGGGGTCTGCATTGATGCCCGTGATTTCACCAACGTAACCGAGGCGTTCGTCAAGCATCTTAGCTTGGATCATGTGGCCGTCAAGACCGCAAAGGCCAATGGCTCTGCCGCCCGTGTTTTGGAGAAGGTTAACAAGGCTCTTGTTTATTTTACCTGCAAGAACCATCTGAACCACCTCAACCGTTTCCCGGTCGGTAACTCTGAGCCCGTCCACAAATTGAGTTTCCTTCCCCACTTTTTTGAGGGTTTCCGTAATTTCAGGGCCGCCGCCGTGGACAAGAACAACCTTAACGCCAATCAACGACAAAAGCGTGATGTCGCCCATTACGGCTTTTTTCAGTTCTTCGTTAAGCATTGCGCTACCGCCGTATTTAACGACAATGGTTTTGTCCGTGTATTCTCTTATGTAAGGAAGTGCTTGAGTTAAAACCTCAGCACGTTCTGCATTAGACAAGTTCATTTTATAAAAACATCCCTTTCAAAAAGCCTTTTATTCAAAAAACTTTATTATGTACGGTAATCACCGTTTATCTTGACGTAATCGTAGGTGAGGTCACATCCCCAGGCAGTGGCAGAAAACTCACCCTTGCCAACGGAAATGAGAATCTGAATCTCGTTCTCCACAAGGATCTCCTTAGCCTTTTCCTCAGAAAAAGCAACTCCCGCGCCGTTTTTGCAAACCTCAATCTCGCCGGCCTTTGATTTAAAGGAAACGTCAACCGCATTAACGTCGATGTCGGCACCGCTGTAACCGAGAGCGCAAAGCACTCTGCCCCAGTTAGCGTCAGCACCGAACATAGCCGCCTTCAACAAAGAGGAACAAATAACAGCCTTAGCACAAACAGCGGCGGTTTCGTACCTGTCCGCACCCTTAACCGTGCATTCCAAAAGCTTTGTCGCACCCTCGCCGTCAGCAGCAATCTTACGGCAGAGGTCGGTGGTAACCGCAGAAAGAGCCGCCTTGAAAATCTCAAACGCCTCGCCCTTTTCGGTAATGGTCTTGTTGTTGGCAAGGCCGTTAGCGAGTACGGAAACCATGTCATTGGTAGAGGTGTCACCGTCAACGCTTACCATGTTGAAGGAGGTCTTAACGTCCTCTTTCAGCGCCTCGTTAAGAAGCTCAGGGCTGATTGAAACGTCCGTGGTAACAAAAACAAGCATCGTCGCCATGTTGGGATGAATCATACCCGAACCCTTGGCAATTCCGCCGATGCGGCATTCAACGCCGTCGATCTCAAATCTGTAAGCCACGTCCTTCTTCTTTGTATCCGTGGTCATAATCGCCTCAGCGGCGTAGTCACTGCACTCACTGCAATCCCCAAGCCCCGCAACAAGTGAAGGGATAGCTTCAACAATGGGATTAACGTCGAGGGGCTGACCGATAACTCCCGTAGAAGCAACAATGACGTCCTTTTCGGAAATGTCGAGGCTGTTGCCGAGGGAAGCGCACATTTTTTTGGCAATGTCGATGCCGCCAGCGTTGCAGGTGTTAGCGTTACCGCTGTTGCAGATAACAGCGTAAGCGTAGCCGTCGGTAAGATTGTCTTTTGTAACGATGAGAGGCGCACCCTTAACAAGGTTCTGCGTATAAACCGCCGCAGCGCAAGCCTTTTTCTCGCTGTAAATCAGACCGAGGTCCTTCTTAGCCTTGTTCTTGCGGATACCGCAATGAACGCCGTTTGCAAGGAATCCCTTTGCGGCACAAACACCGCCCTCAATGGGTTCAAGTACGCCCTTATTTATGTAACTCATTTTCGTTTACCTTCCTTCGTTAAATGTCAAGTCCCGTGTGAAGCGGCTTACCAAGCATGATGTTAAGGCATTCAACCGCCGCACCGGAAGCACCCTTGCCGAGGTTATCAAAACGGGCGCAGAGAATAATGCGTTCCTCGTTACCGAAAGCCGAAACCTCCATGTAATCCTTGCCGGAAAGCCCATTGGAGGAGTACATTCCGTCCTCGTCAGCCGCTTCCCTGTACCTCACAATGTCGCCGTTGTAAAGCTCTTTGTAAAGCGCCTTGATGTCGTCGATTCCGTAGCCCTTTTCAAGCTGTGAAGCAAAAACAGGAACCGTAACAAGCATACCGCTGTAATAATCCGCAACGATGGGGCAGAAAATCGGAGCGTTTTCAAGTCCCGTGATGTAGCTCATCTCTTTGAGATGCTTGTGAGTCTGTCCAAGGGCGTACTGTCTGGGAGAATCAAGAGCCAAACGTCTTTCCTCGCCCTCGTACTCAGCAATCATTTTTTTACCGCCGCCGCTGTAACCCGTAAGTGAATGACAGCAAAGCTTTGCGTCCTTTGAAATGATTCCCTTGCTTACAAGAGGCTCAACAAGAGCTATAAAACCGCTGGCGTGGCAACCGGGAACCGCCACACGCTTTGCCGTTTTTACCTTTTCAAAGTATTCGGGCGAAAGCTCCGGAAAACCGTAAGCAAACTCGGGATTGGTTCTGTGAGCTGTGGAAGTGTCAATAATTCTAAGATTCTCGTTGCTTACCATAGCAACCGCTTCCATTGCAGCCGCATCGGGCAGACAGAGAAAAGCAACATCTGCAGCATCAAGCATGGCTTTTCTGCACTCGGGCTTTTTTCTGTCCTCGTCGGAAAGCAGTAAAAGCTCAATGTCATCACGGCTGGAAAGTCTGTCGTAAATTCTAAGCCCCGTAGTGCCTTCTTTACCGTCTATAAAAATCTTATGTAGCTTGTCAGCCATGAAAGAACACCGCCTTTTGAATAATATACAATGATGTTTGCATAATTATACGTCTATTTTCCCCGTTTGTCAATAGTTTTTCCGCTAAAAAAGTGCTAAATATTCAAGTGATAGTGCGAAAATTTTATACAAAGCGCACGGGATTTTCACTCAGGGGCTGAGAACGCAAACCAAAACCGCTAAACAGCAGAAAAAAATCCTGAAGCCTCTTGGCAAACCCAAGAAAAAACCGCTTTATAAATCGGAAAACACAGGCAAAAGCCTGTGTTTTCTTACAATTAGATAATGCAATCTGATGTTTAATGCATAAACCGCCGTCAACAGAAAAATCTGTTGTCTTAGATTCCGTTACCGTCTCCGTCGTCATCGTCCAAATCGTCGTCATCGCCGACGATCTCACCGATGCGCATACGGCGTTCTTTCTTCATCTCTTCAATGCAAGCGTGAAGAAGCTCTTTAACCTCAAAGGACTTTTTGATGTTTTTAAGTACAAGTGTAGGCATTGACTTGTCCGAGGACTGAACCGTAACCGAACCAACCCCAAAAAGCTTCTGCCAAAGGCTTCTGCTGAGGCTGAGGTCACGCACACGGTAAAGCACAACTTCTTCAAACTTGGAAGTAAAGAAACCCGTCTTAACAAAAATCCTGTCCTTGCTAAGGCTGTACTTGGTAAAGCTTAAGGGCATGCCGAGTATGCGCTTTCTGTCATTCCAAAGGTACTCAATCTTTGATTTGGTAGCCATGCCGTATCCTCCCGACTTTCAAAAATCCAAAAGGGTCATCCCAAAAGATTAATAACGGTCGTAATTGCTCTTACGGTTGTTGTTAAGCATAGCGATAATGCCGTCAAGCTCAGCGTCGTCGCTGAGGGGAGCGGACTCGCCGTTCTTTCTCTCTTCTGCAGGAGCAGCAACAGGCATAACTCTGTTACCGCGCTTGTCAGCGTCAAAACCTGTAGCAACGAGAGTAATTCTCATTTCGTCCTCAAGGCTTGCGTCAAATGCCGCACCGAAGATGATGGTAGCATCGGGATGAGCCTCGCTTGTAATCATAGCAACTGCATTGTCAACCTCGTCGAGTGCAATGTCAGGAGAAGCCATAATGTTGATAACGATACCTCTTGCGCCGCTGATGTTGGTTTCGAGAAGCGGACTGCTCATAGCAAGCTTTGCAGCCTGTTCTGCCTTGTCCTTGCCCTTAGCTTCGCCAACGCCCATGTGAGCGAGGCCTGCGTTGAGCATTACGCTGGAAACGTCAGCAAAGTCAAGGTTGATGACACCGTTGCAGAGAATGAGGTCACAGATGCTCTGAACGCCCTTTCTGAGGATGTCGTCAGCCTCCTGGAAAGCGTTGAGGAAAGTGATTCTCTTGTCAGTAAGTAATTTGAGGCGCTCGTTGGGAATAACGATGAGGGAGTCAACGTGCTCCTTGAGCTTTTCGATACCTGCCTCAGCCTGCTGCATACGCTTCTTACCTTCGAAAGCGAAGGGCTTGGTAACAACAGCAACTGTGAGGATGCCCATGTCCTTAGCAGCCTTAGCAACTACGGGAGCTGCGCCCGTACCCGTACCGCCGCCCATACCTGCGGTGATGAACACCATATCTGCGCCCTTGATAGAGTCAGTAATCTGTTCAAGGGACTCGTCAGCAGCCTTTTCGCCAAGCTCAGGGTTGCCGCCGCAACCTCTGCCCTTGGTAAGACGTTCACCAATAGCGATGGTGTTGGGTGTGTTGGAATGAGCAAGTATAGCCATATCCGTATTGGCATTAATAAATTCTACGTCCTTTGCGCCGGAAGCGATCATGCGGTTAACAGCGTTACCGCCGCCGCCACCTACGCCAATAACCTTAATTGTAACGATAGGAGCATTTGTCTTATCAATCATTTTATGTTTCCTCCCGAGTTAATAAAAAAATCCCTACTTTTATATTCTTAAACATTATAATACGGTTTTGACGGAAATTCAAGTGTTTTTTTTATTTTTTTGCGTGTAACTGCATTTTTTTACGTTTCAGGGGAGAAAGTACCCGTTTTTACCTCAGAAACGTCAATTTTTCCCTTACTTCCGCCGTACAGCTTGTCCACGATTCCGCATAAGAACGAAAGCTTGACATCGCACTCCGAGATGTCGCCCAGATAAACCCTGTAAATGCCGTCGTAATCAAGGTACAGGTCGAAACGGCTCGTAGCATCGATTTCACGCACCTTGTTTTCGATGTGCTCGTAGCGAAGCCCCTCATAAAGCCTGCACACAACGTCGCCCGTACGGTTGTCGGAAAAACTCAGTTCCTCCCCCACAACACAGCGTCTGATGTTTTCGGGCAGTACCGTAAGCTTAACCAAAGCTTCGGTTTTCGCTTCCGAGCTCTCGCTCACCTCAAGAACCTGCAAATCATCCGTAAGAAAATAGCTCTTCTCAGCAAAATCAAGATAAAGCGATGCCTGCTTTTCCTTTACGGTTACGTTCACCGTAGACGGAAGCTTTCGCTCCACCTTTACCTCTGCCAGATAAGGTAGGGATTTTATTATCCGTTCCCCTGCCTCGTCGCAATCGAAGGAATAAATGTTTTCCCCCATTTCAAATCCGAGCTTGGAAACGATCTCCTCACGGCTGTATCTCGTATCCCCGTTCACATTAACGGTTTTAACCTTGAAAAGCGTAACAAAACAGACGGAAAGAAAAACAATGTTCAACACAACGAACAGCAAAACATAAAACACCTTGCGTCTTGTGCGTCTGTGCTGTTGCCGTTTCTGCAACTGGTCAATCGTGATGGAACGGCGCTTAAAACGGGTTTGTTCGTTGCCCTGCCCGTTAACGTGTGCGCTTTCCCTCATTGTTTCTCCTCCTTTCAGCCTTTATTCTCAAAAACCGAATCCTGTTTCTCAACAATTTCGTTTAACTTTAACTCTCACGCACTTAGCGGAAAGCTAAACGCTACTTTTTAATCAATTCCAAAGCCATCTCACAAATTCGCTTTGCCGCATTGGGCCTTCCGAACGCCTTTGCATTCGCACCGATGCGTTTAAGCCTCTCACCGTCATTGACAAGACGCTTAACCTCCTCGGTGAGCTTTTTACCGTCAAGCTCAGACTCCCTGAACACCACAGCCGCTTCCTTGTCAGCAAGGGCTTTTGCGTTTTTGTACTGGTGGTCATCGGTTACGTTGGGCGACGGAATCAGAATGGACGGTCTGCCCATAACGCAAAGCTCTGCCAAGGTGATGGCGCCTGCACGGCAAATGAGCAAGTCCGCCGCCGCAAGATGCTTATCCATGTCATAAATGTACTCTTCGATTTTTACGTTTGAAAGCTTATCAAAGCCCTTTTCCTTTGCGATGGCGGAATACTTCTCAAAGCCTCCGCTTCCCGTGGCGTGGTAATAACGAATCGCCGTGTTGCGAATGTAACTGTCAATCAGCTCAAAACAAAACTCGTTTACCTTTTCCGCACCCAGACTGCCCCCAAAGGAAACAATGTAAATCTCGTTTTCACCAATGCCCAAAGCCTGTCTTGCTTTTTTTCTGTCTGCGTTTTCGATTTCGGGCTTCAAGGGGTTGCCCGTAATGACAGCCTTCTCTCTCTGTTCGGGAGTGAAGTATTTTTCCGTGCCGTCAAAGCTCAGACAAATTCTGTCTGCGTATTTCGCAAGCTGTTTAGTGGTAACCCCGGGGAAAGCGTTCTGCTCATGAATGAGAGTAGGCACTCCAAGCTTTGCCGCCGCCTTCACAGCCGCCCAGCTTGCGTAACCGCCCGTTCCGATAACCACGTCGGGCTTGAACCTCTTAATGATTTTCTTCGCCGCAAAAACAGAGGTAACCGCCTTTATCGCCGCATCAATGTTTGAAAGCGACAGCTTTCTCTTAAACCCTCGAGCCTTAACGAATTCTATTTCGTAACCGGCCTTGGTAACAAGCTTCTGCTCCATACCGTTTTTAGTTCCGACAAAAAGGATTTCCGCATCCTTGTTTCCAAGCTTAACCGTGTTTGCGATGGCAATAGCAGGATTTATGTGTCCGCCCGTTCCGCCGCAGGAAAACAAAACCTTCATAAAAAAGCAACCGCCTTTCAATAACCGAAGCCTTCCCTTTTGTCTTTTCAGAGAGCAAAAAAGGGAGGAAGTATTTTTTTGATAAAGCTTCGGTTAAAAGTGTCAACCTCTGTCGAGATAAGAGTATCTGGAAACCGAAAGAATGACGCCCATCTGCGCCAACCAAATCCAAAGCGAAGTTCCGCCGTAGCTGAAGAACGGAAGCCCGATTCCCGTACTTGGGATAGTGTTGGTAACAACGGCAATGTTGAGCAACACGTGGATGGCAAGGGAACAAATGATGCCCATAACAAGGAGGGAGGCGTATCTGTTGGGGGCACGTTTAGCGATAACAAATCCGCGCCAAACGAGTGCGGCAAAAAGGAACAGCACAACCGCCGCCCCAAAAAATCCAAGCTCCTCGCAAAGAATCGAAAAGATGTAGTCGTTGTGAGCTTCGGGGAGGTACGCATGCTTCTGATTGCTCTGCCCGAGTCCCAAGCCGAAGAATCCCCCTGCACAAATGGCGTAAAGGGATTGAATGGGCTGATAGCCGTCACCCTTGGGGTCGATAAAAGGATCTCTCCAAACGGCAATTCGCGCCATGGAATGCGCCATTGTCTGAAGCACAACAAAAATTCCCGCAGCGCCGACTCCAACGCAAGTTCCGCAGAAAATCACGCTTGTACCGCCAAGCCACATCATTATAAACACGATGGCACAAAGAATGATGGTACAGCTCATGTGTTTTTGCATAATTGTCGGAACGATGGACGCCAAAAGGAACAAAGCAAAGGGAAGCACTCCCTTTGAGAACTTTTTCATTTCACCGGCGTGGTCGGTAATCCACTTAGCGCAAATGAGAATGAGAGCGAATTTAAGAATTTCCGAGGGCTGAACGTCGGTGAACCCGAGATTAAGCCAACGTCTCGCACCGTTTCTGACAAGACCGATGCCGGGAATCGCCGTAAGTATGTTCATTCCGATGGCAACAAGGAAAAGCAGTGTTGAAAACCTTTTAAGCCAACGGTAATCCGCAAATTTGGTGGTGACCGCTAA
This sequence comes from Clostridia bacterium, assembly GCA_017531625.1. Classification (GTDB taxonomy): domain Bacteria; phylum Bacillota; class Clostridia; order Oscillospirales; family CAG-382; genus SIG636. The sequence continues at coordinate 18,003 of JAFXKQ010000078.1, forward strand.
AACCAGCATTCCGAGAACCACAAAAACCAAGTGTTTTCTTGCCGTGTAAAAGCTGTCCCCGTACTTACTGAGAGCCGAGGGGTAGCTTGCGCTGAAAATCATAACCGAACCGATGCCCAGCAGCACCAGTACAAGAATCAAAAACGGACGGTCAATCTCACCGACAAGTCTTACGATCTTGGCAGTTTGTTTCTGCCTCTGTCTGTCCTCGGGACGACGCACATAAATTTTCTTAGATTTATTTTCAGGCTTTACGGGAACCTGTGTCGCAGCCATAAACCGCACCGTCCTTTCTCTTGTCCGGTAAAATCATTAAAGATGAGCTTTTATTTAATTATGCACAAAGCTCAAATCGGAGCAAAGGCTTTAAATGTTGTTGAAATAAAGAATCACGTATGCCACAGCACAGCAAACCACTGTAACCGCAGAGAAAACGCCGACGATTTTAAGCTCTGACCAACCCTTCATTTCAAAATGGTGGTGGATGGGAGCCATTTTGAAAAGACGCTTTTTCGTCATCTTGTAGTAGCCAACCTGAAGGATTACGGAAACGCCCTCGATGAAGTAAATCAAACCGATGAAGAAGATAAGAATTGATGCGTTGGTCCAAAAGCCCATAAGCATGGTAACGCTTCCGAGGAAAAGTGAACCCGTGTCACCCATAAAGACCTTTGCGGGATAAAAATTGAAGTAAAGGAACGCAAGCAAAGCACCGATGACAGCGGCAGTAAATACGCCCATGTCCTGCTTTTCAAAAAAGAGTGAAAAGATGAAGAACATAGTCATTATGATGCAGGAAATGCTGCCCGCAAGCCCGTCGATTCCGTCAGTAAGATTGGCGCAGTTAATGAGATAAACCATTACGAGAATTGCAATAATGTAGTAGAAAACGCCAAGCTCGATTTGTAAATCGGTAAGAGGAATGCTGATTTTGGTGTCAATCTTTCCCATTGCGTTCATAACCCAAAGGTACGCACCGGAGGTCACGATGAGGAACGCCATTTTTTGCGACGGAGAAAGCCCCTTGTTCTGCTTTTTGAAAAGCTTAACGTAGTCGTCAATAAAACCGACAGCCCCCGTAAGTACGGCAAACCCGAGATTTACAGCAACGGTGTAATCACCTCTCCTGATGGCATCGGGCAACCCGAAAATGAGGACGGAAACCGCAATGCCGGTAATGAAGAACAAACCGCCCATGGTGGGAGTGCCCTCTTTGCTCTTGTGCCAGTTGGGCCCGATTTCAAGAATCTTCTGCCCCAGCTTAACTTTTCTGAGCACGGGAATAAAAACTTTGAGCAAAACCGCTGTAATAACAAGGGAAACTACGAAAGATAAGCAAATCTTAATCATAATCCTGCCTTTTCCATAACCTTCCAAATGTAAGTTTTGTTGCTTGCTTTAAACAAAACGCTGTCCCCGGATTTAAGCTCCGCCTTCAAAGCCTCAGCCGCCGCATCCTTTTCGTCAGCGGCAAAAAGGGAAACCTTTTCGGGGTCAAATCCGCATTTAACCGCCTCGTCGGCGATGAATGCGGCATCTCTGCCCACGCAGAAAAGCCTGTCGCAACGTCCCGCCGCCGCTGCGCCTACCATGCGGTGAAGCCTTTCGGCGTAGTCGCCAAGTTCCAGCATGTCTCCGAGAACTGCGTACCTTGTGCCTGCACTTTCGGAAAGCACTCCGAGCGCCGCCTTCATGGACTCGGGTGAAGCGTTGTAACAGTCGGCAATGACCTTTACTCCGTCCTTTACGTAAATGCGTTGACGGTTTCCCTCGCTCTCAAAGCCTTCAAGAGCCTTAACAGCGTCACAAAGCTCCACGCCGCAAGCCACTCCTGCGCAAATGCAGAGCAAAGCGTTCTGCACGTTGTGTGCACCGAAAGCCGGCAAAAAGCACTGCGCCTTCTCGCCCTTAACCACCGCCGTGAAGCGAGTGCCGTTTTCGAGTTCTTCCAAACCCTCAGCAAAGGCGTCGCAACCGCTGTCCGTAACAGAACAGTACAGCGCATTTTCATAAGTCTTTTCTCTAAGCAAAGGTTCGTCGCCGTTTAGAATCATCGCTCCGCCCTCAAGCATACCAAGCCTTACGTCCGTCTTCTCGTCTCTTATGGCTTCCCTGCTTCCGAGAGCTACAATGTGGGAGTGCCCTATGTTTGTAACTATTGCGGCGGTTGGAACGGTTAGCTTTGAAAGCCGTTCAATCTCGCCTCTTTCACTCATTCCCAGTTCAAGAACCGCCCACTCGTACTCGGGCGACATGTTGAGAATCGCCATGGGCATTCCCATCAGGCTGTTCTGATTTCCGGGACTTTTGTAGCAATTGTACGCCACGCTCATAACAAGATGCGCCATGTTTTTAACCGTGGTTTTTCCCACGCTTCCCGTCACCGCCAGAACTTTAACCCCTGATAGCTTGTGCTGTCTGTGGTAAAGGGCTATGCGGTAGAGCGCCGCTTTTACGTTATCAACAAGAATGGCATTTGGACAGATGAAGTTTTCGTCGTCAATGATTGCACCGCCCGTTTTGCAAATGTCTGCGGCAAAGGCGTGGCCGTCAAATCTGTCCCCCTTGAATGCAACGAAAAAGCTCTTTTCGTCTCTGATGTTTCTGCTGTCGCTGGTTATGTAATCAAATCTGCGTTCACCGTCGCTGCCCTCGCAAAGTTTACCTCCGCAAAGCAACGCCAGTTCCTTCAAGCTGTAATCCATTCTCAAATTTCCTCTTCGTGTTTATCCGTCAATGTTCTCGTAGTACCTGAACTCAACTTCAACCACAGTACCCTCGGGCACCTCTGTTCCCGGCTCGACGGATTGTGAAACCGCAACGGGAGTTCCGTCTATGCTGGTGCTGTACGAACCTGCAACTAAGATGTTAAGCCCCTTGGACTCAAGCTTTGAGGTAGCGGCCGTGGGTGAGTACCCAATCAAATCGGGAACCGTGACCGTGTTTCCTGTGGACTCGCCCGTGTAAAGAATGACCTTGCCGCCCTCTGTAAGGGTACTGCCAAACCTCGGCATCTGCTCTGTAACCGTGTCGCCGTCTCCGACTATCTCGCACTGGAGCTTCATGTTTTCAAGAGTCTTCTTAACCGTGTCCACTGACATCTTTCTGTAGTCGGCAATTGTAACGCTGTCAAGAGTGCCGTCATCGTTCCTGGGAATCTGTAAGTAAGGCAAAACCTCGGTAAGAACGGAGGAAACAACGGGTGCCGCCACAAGTCCGCCGTAGAAGTCCTGACCCGTGGGGTCGTCAACGATTACAAGGATGGCAACCTGAGGGTCCTCTGCGGGAGCGAAAGCCACGCAGGAGCTGACGTAATGTCCGTCCTCCATGTCTCGCTTCTGGGAAGTACCCGTTTTAGCGGCGATGGAGTAACCCGCAACGGCCGCGTTCTTTGTAGAGCCCGTGTTGATTCCGCCAAGCAGAATCTTTGTTATCTGATCCGAAACCTCGGAAGAAACGACTTGACGGTCAGTTTCGTATTCAAAAGTCTTTACCACGTTACCTTCGTTGTCCGTAAGAGCCTTTGCGTAATGAGGAACCACGAGGTAGCCGCCGTTTGCCACGGTGGAAACCGCCCTGAGCTGTTGAATGGCGGTGATTTTAAAGGTCTGACCGAAGGAATAAACCGCAAGCTCGACGTCCTTAAACTGGGTACCGCTCGTCACGTAGTAGTATGTGTCTGCCTCACCGGGCAGGTCAACGTTTGTTCTGGAAGTAAAACCAAACTGCTCAAAGTACTCCATAAAGACCTCTGCGCCCACCTTTAAGCCGAAGGAAACAAACGCAGGGTTGCAGGAATTCTGGAGCGTTTCCGCAAAGGACTGCAAGCCGTGTCCCGAAGTCTTGTGGCAGTTAATCTCCTGTCCAAGAACAACGATTTCGCCCGTGCAGTTAAAGGAATCGTTGATGCTGTAAAGTCCTTCTTCGAGAGCCATGGCGGCGGTAACTATTTTAAACGTAGAGCCGGGCTCGTAGAGCTCGCTCACAATTTTGTTGTTCCACATTTGGTAGAGGAGAGAGCTTTTGAGCTTTGACGCATCCTCCGCAGACAGGTTATCTTTGAGAGCAACTTCGTAATCCTCGTTGAAGTAGCTCGTCAAGGTGTAAGGGTCATTCAGGTCAAAATCGGGATAAACCCCCGAAGCGTAGATTTCGCCCGTGTTAACGTCCATCACGATTCCGGCAACTCTGCTTTCGGGCAGGTTGTCATCGTAAGCCTTCTTCAAGTACTTTTCAAGAACGCTCTGAATGGTGTGGTCAAAGGTGGTAACCAAATTGTAACCGTCCTGCGCTTCGTTGTAGCTTTCGTACTTAAAGGGAAGCTCATCGCGGTTTCCGTCAAGAGCCTTGATAACTCTGCCGTCAACACCGCTAAGCTCCTCGTTGTATTCCGCTTCAAGCCCCAAAAGCCCTTGGTTATCCGCACCTACAAAACCGATGCAATGACAGGCGAGGTTGCTGAAGGGGTAATAACGCTTACTGCTCTCTTCAAGGTTGATTTGCTGACTGAGTCCGTTGTCAAGGATAAACTGCCTGACCTCGTTTGCAACATCCTCTTCCACGTTCTTTTTAATAACCTGGTACTGGCTTTTGGACTTTGTGGTCTTTTCGATAATGCTCTGGTAATCCACGTCAAGAATCTCTGAAAGTCCACGTGCGATGAGCGCCGCTTGCGCCGTATCCTTAATCTTGGCAGGCGAAATAAACACGGTTTCAACCGTCATGCTCAAAGCCATCGCTCTGCCGTTACGGTCATAAATCGTACCGCGCTTTGCGGCGATTTTTATCTCTGTTGTGTACTGTGCAAGAGCCTTGTTGCGGTACTCCTCGTAATTGACAAGCTGAAGGTCGGCAAGCCTCCCCACAAGCACGGCAAACATTAAAATGATGACCGCCAAAGCGAAGTATCCTCGACGGAAAGTCTCACGTCTGGATTTTTTTGCGGATTTTCCGTCCATAAAATATCTCCCTCAATAAAAACCTAAAGGGTAAAGCGCTTTTTTAAAGCTTTTACCCTAAAAGTATATTCGTAAGCAAGTTTATATATAACACGCAAAGGATAAACAAAACTTAAAACCAAATCACTCAGTTGCCAAAGAAGCTCCTAATGGTTTGACCCACGCCCGAAAGAAGAACGCCGATTCCGCTTTCCTTTCCGTCCTCGTAAGTGATTATGTCCGCCTTGTCCTCGGCCTTGATGTCAACGTAGTAGGTTTCGAGTTCCTCAGCCTTAACCATGCCTAACTGATTCAAAGCGTACTCCTCAATGTAAACCAAATCGTCACGGCGTTCAAGTTTAACACGAAGCTTGTCCTCTTCGGTTTTAAGGTCCGTCATCTCGCTTTTCAAATCGGCAATCTGGCTGTTGTACTTATCAAGCTCAACGTAATTAAGCATCATAAAAAGGAAAAGCAAGGTGAACGCCGCCGTAGTAAATACCATAGCAAAGGGGAACGGCTTTTTCTCCTCTTTTTTTCTGGTAGTCACTTTAAAGCTGCGGCTTGCAACGGGTCTCGTCCTGGAAACCCTTTGTTCACCGTTTTTCTGCAAGGAGGTGCCATTATTCGACACATTTTTCGGTTTTATAACATTATTCGAGCCGCCTGCCGCAGGTGCATAAGCGCGGCGTTGTTCGTTTGTTCTGTTTTCCATTTTTTGCAATCGCCGCAAGCCGCATTTCTGCGTTCAAGGCGTCCCTTTCTCAAATTTAGTAAATCAACGTTTTTTAAAGCTTCTCCGCTGCCCTCAGCTTAGCGCTGTGGGAACGGGAATTCTCCGCCAGCTCCTTCTCTGTGGGGAGCACGGGTTTTCTTGTAACAAGCTTAATCACAGGGATTTTACCGCACACGCAAACGGGAATGTCTCTCGGACAGTCACAGCCCTTTGCAAGCTTTGCAAAGCTCTGCTTAACGATGCGGTCCTCCAATGAATGAAAACTGATAACCGAAATGCGTCCGCCCTTTTTTAAACGCCTTACGGCACTTTCAATGGCGGTGGAAATTACTTCAAGCTCGCCGTTGACTTCGATTCTGACAGCCTGAAAAATCCGCTTGACGGAAGAAAGCTTGTCCGCCTTGCTTCCGTGCACCGCATTGCTGACGATTTCAAAAAGTCTGCCCGTGGTGCTGATAGCTTCTTTTTCCCGTGCCTCAACAATGCGTTCGGCAATGCGACCTGAGTAACGCTCCTCGCCGTATTCGTAAAAAATCCTTTTAAGCTCCGAAACGCTGTAAGTATTCAAAACCTCTGATGCGTCCAGCTTCTGCCCCCTGTCCATTCTCATGTCGAGAGGTGCATCGGTGCTGTAAGAAAAACCCCGTTCCTCCGTATCAAGCTGATAAGAAGAAACGCCAAGGTCCATTATCACGCCGTCAATTTCTTCCACGCCAAGCTCATCAAGAATTTCTTCCAAGCGCCCGAAATTGCTGTGTACCGCAACAAATCGCCCGTCATTCACGGTAAGGCTTGCGTTTTCAATGGCATCGGCATCACGGTCGATTCCAATGACCTTTCCGCCTTCCCCAAGACGTTGCAACAACCTCTTAGTATGCCCCGCCCCGCCAAGTGTGCAATCAACGTATACTCCGTCCTTCTTAATGTCCAGCAAATCCAAGGACTCCTCGAGCATAACCGAATAATGTTTAAACTCCATGTTAGAAACCAAGCTTCAAAAGCTCTGCCGCAATGTCTTCGTTGTTCATGTTGCTTGACAGTTCCGCATCCCAAGCCGCCTCGTCCCAAAGCTCAAGGTGGCGGTTGTTACCGATGAGGCAAACGTTTTTTTCAAGCCCCGCAAACTGACGGTAGTCAGGGGGAATGATTACTCTGCCCTGGGAATCCACGGTTGCCTCGAAAGCGCTGGAGAAGAAGTAACGTCTTATGTTCTTTTGTCCTACGATGGTAAGCTCTTCAAGCTTCTCAACAAATTTCTGCCAAGACTCCATAGGATGGAGCATCAGACAACGGTCGAAACCCTTGCAGACCATGAAGGTCTGTCCAAGCTCCTCTCTCAGCTTAACGGGAACAAAGAGTCTGCCCTTTGCGTCAATGCTGTGTCTGTATTCGCCAACGAACAAAACTCTCACTCCCTTTCTGAAAAATCGGTAATTTTTGGCTGTTCAGTGGGTAAAAAATTCCAACAAGTTCCACTTTCTCCCACCGAAGTATTTTTATTATAAATGACGGTTAGAGAAATTGCAATACCTTTTTTCAAAAAAAGGAAAAAATTTTTGCATTATGTCAAGAGTAAATCAAAGCGAAAAAAGCTCAAAAAAGATAAAAAAAACGCTTCAACTGCCATTTTATGCTTTTTGACGTAGAAAGAAGACTTTTTTTGGGTAATTTGCAATTATGTAAACGAACATTTGTTCTGTGAACAACTCCGACAAAAACAGAAAGCACCCATGATAAACGAATTTCTCCGAATCATCATAAGTGCTTTTGTTATCAAGCTCTGAACTGTTTTTTGCTCCTAAACCGCGCTATTGCTCCGCAACCGCGTTTTAGCTCCTGCACTAAGCCAAACCGCCGCTAAAGAACCCCTTAATCCGCCCTCAATCAGCTGTACATGCCGTTCTGGTCCATAAAGCTGTAAATCTTTTCCCCGTGAGTCTGCTCTTCCTTCTGGAGATGGTTAAGCACGTTGCGCACCGCAGGGTCCTTAAACTCAAAAATCGAAACGTCGTAAACCGAAGAAACGTACTTTTCCGTGGCAAGAGCGTCGCTGCAAACGAACTTGTCGTTTTCGTATTCGGGGGTGCCGTTGTTGTAAAAAGCCGACTTTGCCTCAATCTTAGAGCTGCCGGATTGACCTCCGCCGACCTGAGGCACCTGTCCGCCAAGAAGCTGGTTCACCGTCTGAAGATGCTCCTGTTCCTGCTGTTTAATGGCTCCCATAAGACTTTTAAGCTCGGTGCTGACGGCGTTGTTTTCGTACTTGGTGTACTTGTCCACGCAGAGCTGTTCGCTCTTCTTCAAGTCCTGAAGCAAACTTGTTTCTTTCTGTGTAAACGTGTTAGGCATGTTAGACTCTCCCTTTCGTATTAAGAATTTTACAATCCTATTATTTACCAAATCTTCCGCCTTATTCAAAATCACAAACTTAATTGAAGAAAGCAGAGAAAAACAAAAGCTAAACAAGCAAAACCCTCTGCAAATTCCCTTGACTTTCGACACGGGCAATGTTATACTGTTTTAAGTGTGAAGTGTTGTACTGTGTCTAAATTGAATTTGCAACGCTTTCGCTAAGTAATGGAAGGGAATTAGTCTTATGCCTATTACCGATTTTCTTGAAAAGAATGCGAAGTTTTATCCAAACGATATCGCATTGGTCGAAATAAATCCGGAATTACAGCACAACCGCGCCCTCACTTGGCGCGAGTACAGCCTTATCGAGTCCGCACCGGGCGGAAAGTACCGCCGTGAAATCACATGGCGTGAGTTTGACACCAAGGCAAACCGTTTTGCAAACCTGCTTCTCAGCAGAGGCGTGAAAAAGGGTGATAAGGTTGCAATCCTCCTTATGAATTGCCTCGAGTGGTTACCCATCTATTTCGGCGTGTTAAAAGCGGGTGCGCTTGCCGTACCGATGAATTACCGCTACACCTCGGACGAGATTGATTACTGCCTCGACCTTTCCGACTCCACAACCCTTGTTTTCGGACCCGAATTTGTGGGAAGAATAGAGCAGATTTTTTCCAAACTCGGCAAACTTACCAACATTTTTTACGTAGGTGAAGATACACCTCCCTTTGCAGACAATTACGAAAGATACACCGCTTATTGCTCATCCATGGCACCCGCTGTGCCCTTGGACGACAGCGACGATGCGGCAATCTACTTCTCTTCGGGCACTACGGGCTTCCCAAAGGCGATTCTCCATTCGCACCTCGCCCTCGTTTCCTCTTGCAAAACCGAGCAGAAACACCATAGCCAGACGAGAGATGACGTCTTCCTCTGCATCCCGCCCCTTTATCATACGGGCGCAAAGATGCATTGGTTCGGCAGTCTTCTCGCAGGCGGACGTTCCGTTCTGCTCAGAGGCGTTAAACCCGAATGGATTCTCCGTGCTGTTTCGGACGAAGCTGCTACAATCGTGTGGCTTCTTGTTCCGTGGGCGCAGGACATTCTTGACGGCATCGATGCAGGAGAAATCAATCTTTCCGACTACAAGCTTGACCAGTGGCGTCTTATGCACATAGGTGCTCAGCCCGTCCCCCGCAGTCTTATCAAGCGTTGGAAAACGGTGTTTCCCAACCACGAATACGACACAAATTACGGCCTTTCCGAGTCAATCGGTCCCGGCTGTGTCCACCTGGGCGTTGAAAACATCCATAAGGTCGGCGCAATCGGAAAAGCCGGCTACCTTTGGGAAACAAAAATCGTTGACGAAAAAGGCGCTCCCGTTAAGCAGGGCGAAGTTGGCGAGCTTGCGGTCAAAGGTAACGGCGTAATGAAATGCTATTACAAAAACGAAAAGGCAACGAACGAGATACTTAAAGACGGCTGGCTCCACACAGGCGACATGGCAAAGGAAGACGAGGAAGGCTTCATCTACCTCGTTGACCGTAAGAAGGACGTCATCATAACAGGCGGAGAAAACATTTACCCCGTCCAGATTGAAGATTACCTGCGAGCTAACATGAAGATTAAGGACGTTGCGGTTATCGGGTTACCCGACGCAAGACTCGGAGAGATTGCGGCAGCGATAATCGAGCTTAAAAGTGGCGAAACCTGCACAGAGGAAGAAATCCTTGAATTTTGCAGAGAGTTGCCCCGTTATAAGCGTCCGAGGAAAGTGATTTTCGCCGAGGTGCCGAGAAATCCCACGGGTAAGATCGAAAAGCCCAAGCTTAGGGAGATCTACTGCGGAGCTAATCTGGTAGAAACCCAAATCGGTAAGTAACGGACTGTGAATTCAGCGCAGAACGGAAAAAGCAATTAAAAGAATAAACAAAAATCCACCGTTGAGGCAGTTCCGCCAAGGAACTCACCCCAAAGGTGGATTTCTTTTATAAAAATGAAGAATACCGCTCCATGCGCCGTTTCCCCACAACTACCCCTTGTCCACAAAAGGCGTTGCTTGCTAGAAATTCAAATTTTCCCATAGACATGAATGGCAACAGGTCTCCAATTATCCTGAGATTCAATACAATAACGGTACTTTTCGTTTATATGATTGCAATATTCGGAAAAATTCATTGCAATTTCATACGAATTAAAAAGCCATTTTTCGTTAATATTCTCCCTATACATAGAGTACATTTCAAATGACATGTCTGTATAAAAATCCGGTAATCTATTATATTGCATTAAGAATCCGTCGCCAATAGGGGAAAAGTACATGCTGTCAGCGCAAATATCATAGCCGACCATCGTGAAATTCGGGATTTCAACTCGTCTGTCGTCAGTAAAACATATGAGGTCTCCACCCCATTTCTCTCTTTTTAGGTCTTGGTATAGTTCGACAATGTTTTTTCTGTTTTTTTCATTATAAACCAAATTTTGACCATTCACGGAGATTTCAAAAAAACTATTTATAAGGTTGTAAAGTCTATTGTTGTTTTTCATATAATCAACGATAAAATTCCCCCTATACAGCCCTAAATATCCATTGACCTCCTCGTTTATAGGCTCGCAGTATAATCCAATCTTAATCATCGTGTCACATCACTCTCCAAAAAGTTTTCTGATATACTCCACCGTTTTTTATTTAAGGCTACGTGTATCTGCCTATCTCCAATTAATTGCAGAGTACCAACAGCGGTTTTTAACGCTCATTAACGCAAAACTTTTACCGCCAAACTTAACCTTTCTATCCCAACGCACCACTCTGCAATCTTTACCTTGCCGAGCGTCCCGTTTCACGGCAAAGAGAGAGGATTCTATCCCTCACGCTCTTTCTGTTGTAGTTCTTTTTCATTCTCCATTGCCAGTTACCGTCAGGCACAGAGGGAACGTTCATTCTCGCCTCGTGGTTTTCCAACCGCAGATAATCCTGCATGGGCACCATGGCGAGGTTTGCTACGCTGTTCATAGCAAAAGCGATGAGAGCGTAGGTACCCGATTGCCCTTTTTTGCGTGGGCACTCTTTTCTGAAACGCTTTTTCGTTTCCCCGGACAAAGCCTTAAACCAGCTCTCCGTGCAGTCCGCATCGTGCGAAGCGGTGTAAACAACGCAGTTTTCCGTGGTGTAGGTTCGGGGCAGGAATTCGCTGTCCTCGTCAAAGAACGCGAACTGAAGATTCTTCATTCCGGGAAAACCCGTTTCTTTGAGCAACTCCCGCACGTCCTCGGTTATGAACCCCAAGTCCTCAGCGATGATCTTAGCCTTGGGAAACGCCTCTCGAATCGAAGCGAAAAGTTCGCTCCCAAGGGCGGGCAACCACTCTCCCCTGCGTGCCGTATCATCTCCGAAAGGCACGGCGTAGAAAGAGGCAAAGCCTCTGAAGTGGTCAATCCTCAGAATGTCAAACAGCTCAAAGGCACGGCCCACTCTGGCTTTCCACCACTTGAAGTTGTCGGAGCTCATTCTTTCCCAGTTGTAAATGGGATTCCCCCAAAGCTGACCGTCGGGCGAAAACCCGTCGGGCGGGCATCCGGCAACGAGAACGGGCGAAAAGGCGCTGTCAAGCAAAAACTGTTCGGGAGCGCACCAAACGTCAGCACTGTCGTGAGCGACGTAGATAGGCATGTCCCCGATTACAGAAACGCCCTTTGAGTGGGCGTACTCCAAAACCTTGCCCCACTGTGACGAAAAGGCAAACTGCACCCATTTCCAAAAATCGCAGTCCACAGCAAATTCTTCGGCGTGCTCACGTGCGAAACCCACGTCGCTGAAATCACCCCATTCGTACCACGGTCTGTAAGCGTTTTTTTCCTTGAGCGCCATAAAAAGAGCGTAATCCTCAAGCCAATCAGCATTTTTCTTGCAGAAAGCGCTGAATGCACGGCTGGGAACGAAACGGGCGTGTGCCTTTCTCAAAACCTTAAATCTGGTTTGGAACAAAAAGCCGTAGTCCACCCTCTCACCAAGAAAAACCGCTTCTTCAAGCTCTGCTGCGCTTAACAATCCTTCTTTGTGAAGCAGTTCAAGACTGATAAAGTAAGGGTTTCCCGCCAAAGAAGCGGGCGATTGGTAAGGACTGTCGCCGTATGATGTGGGATTCAGCGGTAAAACCTGCCAACACCTCTGCCCCGTCTCAGCTAAAAAGTCAATAAAATCAAACGCTTCAGCCCCAAAGGAACCGATTCCGAATCGTGACGGCAGACTGCTGACGTGGAGCAGAATCCCGCACTTGTGTTTAAAACCGAAATTGTCATTAACTCTCATAAATTCTCACCCAAAACGAAATTTTCCGTATCAAAAAACGCAAATCCGTTTTTTACTCTTTGATTGATTAAGGTAATAAACAAATAAAGACCGGCACGTCTTTGCACAAAATCAAACAAAAATCTCACTTAAACACGAGAAGCAGAAAAAGAATGTCGGCAAACAAACCGTTCCCGCAAGGACATCAATGACTAACCCCTTTGCAGACCAACGCTTTTTTCGTTCCCGACAATAAATCACAGCTAAAACCGCAAAGACAAAAAAGCAGAGCATCCCGCCAACAACGCTTAACGGGTAAGTGAAGGGGTACTTTTCCGTGTCGTTAAAAGCAACTATTGTCCCCCACAAAAGCACGCAGACCGCACCCAAAGCGGTAATCGCCGACAAGCTCAGGGAATAAATAAAAGTCTTGACGGTACAGTTTTGTTTAACATGCTTTGAAAAAACCAAGCAAAACAAAGCCGTGAGAATCAAAGAAACTCCAATCAGCACACAGCAAAACGGCCACCCGTTCATTAAACGGAAAACGACGAATCCGAATGTAGGGGAATCAGCCCCGCCGATTATCCCGACGTTTGCGTTATCGGAAGAAATGCCAATCATTTTTACAAGCGGAACAATCAACCCCACGGCAAGAAAAACCACCCCTGCCGCCAAAGCAGAGAGAGAAAAGCTTTTTAGTTTCATTTCAACACCTCTCAGCCACAGTCTAACACATTTTATCTTCTAATACAAGTGGTAAACACAATCCGAAAATCGATTTGTTTTTTAACCTCGACTCCTCTGAAATTCGCAAAAAAAGCAATAAAGCTATTGTATGTATTGATTTTTCCGCTTAATTTGTGCTATTATCTAAGCATAGATTAACGAGGTCTTTTTCAAAAACTACAATAAAGGGGTTTAAATCATGAAAACAACTCGTAAAACAGCTATTTTCAGTTTTTTGATGGTTGTGTGCATCCTTTTAAACATCTGCCCGACTCCGTCAAACATCATCAGTACTGCGGCGGCAGAAATTCCCACCGCACAATCTGCGGAATCGGGAGCAGGTAACAGAATCGTCTATTCTTCGGACAACGGCTTTGGATTTGGAGAATCTTCACCCTCGTTCAAGGAAAACGGCGGTTCTGGAGAAATCCGCATCAACCGTTCAGGGGAAGTTTCAAGCTCCAATACAGTTAAGCTGAAGGTCTATGACAACAGCGCAGAATACGGCAAGGACTACCTTTTGGAGTACGGCGGAAACGAAGTCGCCAAGAAGGAAGATTCGGGTTCTATCTACAACGCCTTCCGTGAAAACGGAGTCCTTTCCAGCAATCTGCCCATTGATTCGGCAGAGCTGTTTGTTTCCTACAGTGAAAGCAGTAAAGAAGAAGGAAACGCTTCAGTAAACTCCTCGGAAATGCTGGCGCAAATGGAGGAGCTTAACGCTTTGGTTGCGGAGATTGAGGTAAGCTTTAAGGAAGGCACCGCAACGGAAACATTAACAGTCAAGCTGTTGAATGACAGCGAAAGCGAATACAACGAAAGCTTCATCCTCGTACTTGTGGGCAAGGACGGGAACATAATAGAAAACTCACAAATTCTGTGCAGCATCGAAGATGATGAAGAAGCTCCCTCTGTGCACGTTGAATTCACAAGCGAAGCAGAGCTTGATGCCGATTCAGAATCGGGAATCGCAGAAATAGAGTTTATGCGTAGCGGTAACCTTGCTACGGGTACTTCTGCGCTTCTCCTTCAGGACGAAACCCCAATCGGCTACGTAGATTTTTCGCCTTACCAAGAAAAGCAGGTGGTTTTGGCTCTGCCCGGCACCTACCGTCTTTTCTCACAGGGTGAATACACCGTAGGCGACAGCACGGTAACCGTTAAAGGCGAAGCAAAAAGCATAAAGCTTCCCGAGGGAGCCGACCCCGAGCTGGACTCCGTTCCGCCCGAGTACTCCGCACTGCCTTACACGGTTCAGGGCGCACCAAGTCCGGACAAATTTGCTGAATGGGCAAGAAACGGCGCAAGCGAAACCGACGAATACATAATAGTAATGGGAGATTCCAATAACCAGCTCTTTACGAAAGATCCCAGCTCCACCGACGGCTCGCTTAATTACTTGGGAGCGAGTAACATGTACCGCCTTGATACGGAGGGCGGTGCAAAGAAGGGTTATCTGTTTTCACGCACCGTCAAAAAGTACGACCTGTCGGGCATTGAATCCGTAGAGGGAACCGTTTATGTGGACGACCTTACAACCGGATGTTGCGACGTTATTTTCGGCGTTTGGAACACAGAGCACAAAAAGATTTACACGGACGACAACAAGAGCACCCAAAACCTTAAACAAGACGTAAAAGTGGGTTGGGGAGAGAAGTACATTTACTACTGCAATTCGGATCTGGACGGAGTTTGGAACTGCGGTTACAACGCATACACCCCCAACGGCTTCAAAATGAACAAGCGTAAATACGACATTTTCATTATGAACCCCGAAGCTCTGGACTATTGCGGGGTAACCGTTGCTCCCACCATCGTAACAGGAAGTAACAAAATGACCTATACCATGGGCAATAACAAGAACATCGCCATTGCCTACACCTGTTCCGACACCTACCCCGCCCGATTGACGGGCTTCAAGCTGTTCAACGGCAACACCATGAATTACAGCGGTTTTATTTCGCTTTCGGGCAGTAACATCGTGTTTGACCAGAAGTTTTTGAAAGCTTACGATTCCGCCTGGGGCTACAATGTAACCGACGAGTCCAACAACACAAGAAGAACCATCTCCATTCTTCCCGTGTTTGAAAAAATCCCCGTTGACATGACAATAAAAGAATCCGCTTTGGGCTCTCTCACGCTGAAAAGCCCCGCAGAAACACCCTGCAAAGGCGACACCCTTGTTTTTGAAGGTGTTTCCAAGGACACAGCGTTCCCGTTCACCGGCGTTTTCTATCAATGCCGACAGTCCGAGGGCGGAGAAGTACTTGCCCACGGCGTAGTTTTAAAGGTTGGTGACACAGTTACCTTCCCGCTCAACCAAAACTACAACCACTACACCTTCCAAGGCGTGTTCAATTCCAGCGCAGACCGCCTGAGCGTAATGTACGCAGAGGAAAACCCCAACGGCAAACTCGAAGCTTCCGGAATAGTCCTCAGCGGAAGCGACTACCGCTTAAGCGACTATTACCCCTTAATGGCAGAACCGAACCAAGGCTACATTACCCTGTGGGAAAACAGTCAAAACTTTTATTTCGGAGACATCTATAACTACCAGCTTGACGGCAACTACCTGCACCACGATGTGGCGGTTAGATTTGTAAAGCCGGGTGATCTTTTAGACCCCTCCGATTCCAACAGCGTAATAGTACTTGAAACTGCTGACATCTCAGGCAGAATCACCCGCAAGGATTGGAATCTTTTTGACGACACCTGCACCGAGATTCCCTTGGGTAAAACCATGTATACCGTCACCACCTCCCACGGCAATTACTGTGGATATACGGACGAAAACGGTTACTACACCATAAAGGACTTCACCGCTGTAAAGGGCGGAACTTATTCCATGGCGGTAAACTATCAGGAACGTGTTGGCTTTATGGATTTCGTGTTTGACGGCGAGGACGGAGATTACGACATTTCGCTTCCTCAGTTTGCAGTAGGAGGCTTCTACCCCGTAGAAGTCACAGCTACGGTAAGCGGCGTAGGTTACGGCAGTAACACCCTCAGCCTCACTTCTGCAGGCACGGTACAGATCGCCTCCAAGATTTATCTGCAAACCAACGACTACAAAATAACCAAGGTAGAATACAGTTTTTGTTCTACTCTCAGCTCCAACTACGGCGACGAGCTGGCGTCAATGAGCGCAAAGTTTAACGAAAACGCCAATGTGGGCGACAATTACCAGCTGTGGACCCTCGACCTTTCGGAAACCACAGCCGTTCCCATAAACACAGCCATCTATGTAACCGTAACCGCAGAATACACCAACGATGCGGGCGCAACGGTAAAATCCACCATCGACCCGGTAAACAGCGGTTATAACGTAGTGGAAGCGCTTAACGAACAAACCGTTCCGATACAGCAGGACATTCCCTACATTCCGGGCATTCAGGACACATCCTCAGGGCATGAGGTGAACGAAATCCCGATCATCGGCGCACTTCACATGAGCGTGAGTAGCAGAACGGGCGGTTACTTCATACAAACGGGCAGTTGGTCAAAGCCCGGCGACACTTATACCTTGGTGTGCGGACACTCCATACAACCTCATTATCTGTCGGGCACCTTAGAATCAAAGCATGAAGCGGCAAAGAAGACTTCTCAGACCTTAAAAGACGTTAGAAACAAAGAACCCCAAGGAAAGGCAAATCTCAAGCAGTTAGCCTCCGCCAACATGGAAATAGAACCCATTTTCATGTTAAAATTCACCATTGAAACAAGGGATGACGGCGAAGGCGGTACCGACCATCACTTGATAGGCTTTGAGCTCGCTTTAGGTATAGATACCTACATTAATAAAAACATTCCCTTTAGCATTTACGGAGTACCTTGCTATTTTTGCATTTCTCTCCAAAGCGAAGCCTTTTTACAGCTCCAGACGACCTTCCCTGAGGGAGTACGGTTGGGCGATCCCATCGACAGAGTTGTTTCAGACATGATAAACGAAGGGATTGCGGACATCGATGCCTTTGTTGCCGCCCCGATCCTCAATTTTGGTTTAAAGGGCGGCGTGGGCTACAACGGATGGCTTAGCGTGTTTGGAGAAGGTCACATTAACGCCCCGTTTGTTCTCTGTTTCAGCCCCATAGGTGCGGCGGGAGCGCTTGAAGCTGAAATAGCAGTAGGCGCAGATTTGGCGCTGTTTACCGCAAAATTTGAGGCTGACATAGATATCGTTGAATACGGCGACAAGGCTCTGCTTGAAGACCTTAAAACAATCCAGGGCAACCAAAATCTCAGCACCTTCACGCTCAGCTCCGGAGAGAGCTATGACAACTTTGAGGATGCGGTAAACAACATGACCTTCTCGGTTATCCCCCGTCCGAAGTCAGACAACAGCATTCTCCACGCAGGCCCCATAAACCAAACCGTACTGGCTGAAGGCGTGTTCAAAAACACAAAGATTCAGTTGGTCAATCTGAAAAACGGCAACATCATGGCACTCTTCCTCACGGATAACCGTGCCCCCGACGGCAGTTTGAACTACCTGAGCGCCGCATACAGCATAAGCAAAGACAACGGCAAGACCTGGAGCTCGGTGGAATGCATCAGCGAAAACACAAACGCCGAAAACTCCTCCCTTCAGTTTGACATAAACGTTTTTGAGCTGGATGACCGCATTCTCGTTACCTGGTCCGAAGCGGATCTGGATTCCATGATTCAAGACATGGACGTAAACAACCTAAGCGCCGCAGAAATTGCAAAACTCATAAGCGCTATGAACCTTTGCGGAAGATTCTTTGACAATGAAGGCTCTGCCATCAGCGATGCCTTCGTCATTGCGGAAAATTCCACCGTGTTCTGCGGTGCGTTGGATGCAGTACGTAACGACGACAAGGTTTATGTGTACTACCAGCGTAACGCCCTCGTAGCTGACGAGAATACTACCATCGAATCCCTTATAAGCAGCGAGAGAACCATTGCTTTGGCGTGCCTTGACATTAACGCTCCCGATGCCTCCCGTTCCGTTCCCGTGCGTGCCGTAACCGAGGAAGGCTCGCAGTACCGCATCGTAGAGGTGGTACCCTTTGTTCACAAAGGGGTTATGGGTGAGATCATGGTCATCGACCGCAACGGTAAACTTCTCATTCCCGACTACGAAAGCGGAGAGATGGTTGCGGATGCGGAGGACAGACAGCTCTTCTTACGCACCTACTCCTTTGACGAAAACGGCGTTCCTTACGTCACCTCATTTATGCCCATAACCGATGATTACGATTGCAACCAAAGCCCTCAGGTGGTTACCAACGGGGAGGACATGTACCTGTTCTGGAACCGCAACGGCGAAATCGTGTACACCTCTGATTTAGTGGCAAGGGAAACCGACAGCGAAGCTGTTCGCAATTCCGCCTTCGTCCTGATTGACAGTCAGGGTGATTACACCGTGGCTTCCCCCAAAGAAAACGGTTTCTCATCCATCGACGGTGACGAAAGCTTCCACGTGGGCAGTAAATTTACCGTTTCCATGTCGGAGGAAGGCAAAGTGTTCATCTGCTGGGTAGGTACAGATTACGAGGACACTTCGATCATCCCCACAGACGAAATTTACGGCGTGATGCTTGAAAAGCGTCTTGTTTCCGAGGTTATGAGCATGACCGAAAACGGAAGCAACACAGTCGAAAGCAAGAGCGCCGACAAAGATGCCCCCGACGGCGAACACCAACTCTGGGCGGTAGGCTCTCCCGTAGCCTTGACCGACGAGGACCGTCCCATCGGCGCATTGGACAGCATTTGCTTCGAAAACGGCAAGGAAAGCAAATACCTCTTAGCCTACACCAGATTCAACAACCTACTCCGTAACGAAAGTACAAGTGCGGACATAATGGCTCTGCGCAGCGTTGACCGCCCCGAGCTTTCTGCTGAGATTGCGTTCCCGAAATACCCCACCCCCGACAGCGAAGAAACCGCCCTTGTCACCCTGCACAACAGCGGTTTCCACACCCTTAACGGCTTTACCATGACCGTCAGCGGTGTAGGTAAGACCCAAACCGCCACAGTCGACAAGCCACTCCTCCCCGGCAGAACCGTGGAGATTGAGTTAAAACTTAAGGTGCCCGCTGATTTTGCTTCTGACGAAGCATTAAAGCTGTCCGTCAGCGGATTGGGCGAGCAATCGGTTTACAAAGCAGAAGCCGAAACAGAGGTGCTTTACGGTTCGTATTTCATCACTACCGACATTCCTTCTGTTTCCCCCATTGCCAACTCAGATGATTGCAACGTAACGGTTTACCTCAAAAACATTGGTAACGCTGAGGGCTGTCCAGAGCTTGAATTCCAAAACAAAATTTTTGCCTCCTCCGAGGCAAAGGACCTCCTCACCTACGCATTCGACGGCGATACCTCTGTGTCTCCCGACGGAGAAGCAAAAATCAGCTTTACCCTCAAGGACACTTTGATAAACAGAGATTCATATTCCACTCTGCGTGTCAGCCTGGGTGAAGGCTACGACCAAGCCACCGAAGCTCCTATGCCAAAGCCCGTAAGCCGTTCCATCGAAGACGTTTTGCATGAAAAGGACGAAACCGAGCCCGATTCCTCCGACCCCGACAACAGCGAAAGCGACGACAGCTCTGCTACCCCGCCTGCGGGCGACAAAGGCACCGTCAACGCTTACGTGTTGTTGGTTGTGGCATCCTTGGCTTTGGTTTATGCACTGACTTCCCGCAAGAAAAGCGCAAAATGGGCTGAGTAAAGCCTGAGCCTAAGACGGGCTGAACAAGGACAAATCCGAGTTCAGCCCTGCAAGGAAAAATCCGAATTCACCACTGACGGGCTGACTTAAACACAAACTAAAAAGCAAAACAAAAATCCACCCGATCTGATTGCTTCTCCAAAGGAATTGACCTTTGGTGCATGTCATTCGGGTGGATGTTTAATTGTCCTTAATTGTCTTTATTTGTCTTTAACCGTCTCTTAGTTGTCTTTGAATCGGCTTAATTAAAGCACCTTTGAAAGGAACTCCTGAGTTCTCGGATGCTTAGGATTACCAAACACCTGCTCCGGCGTACCCTGCTCTGCGATTTTGCCCCCGTCCATAAACAGAATTCTGTCAGCGACTTCACGGGCAAACCCCATTTCGTGGGTAACGATAACCATTGTCATTCCCTCGTGTGCAAGCTCTTTAATGAGGTCAAGCACCTCTCCAACCATTTCGGGGTCAAGAGCTGAGGTAGGCTCGTCAAACAGAATTACCTTCGGGTTCATAGCAAGGGCTCTCGCAATGGCAACTCTCTGCTTCTGACCGCCGGAAAGAGTCGAGGGGTAAACCTCCGCCTTGTCCGTAAGCCCAATGCGTGCAAGAAGTGCCATAGCTCTCTCGTTTTCTCTTGCGACGATCTCCTTTTTCGCCTTACGCCTTTGTTTGAAAGGCAAAGCCTTCAAGGCGTGACGAACGGGAGCGAGAGTAATGTTTTCGATAACCTTCTTGTTATTGAAAAGGTTAAACTGTTGAAACACCATTCCGATGTGCTGTCTGTGCTTGTTGATGTCAACCTTAGGGTCAGCCAAATCCACGTCTTCGAAAATAATCGAACCCGCCGTAGGGTCTTCCATGCAGTTCAGACAACGGAGGAAAGTACTTTTACCGCTTCCTGAGGGGCCGATAATGACAACACGTTCGCCCTCATGAATCGTCTCTGTGATGTCGTCAAGGACAGTAAGATCACCATAGCGTTTCGTAAGATTAAGAACGTCTATCACTTCTTCTGAGCCTCCTTTCAAGCAATCTGACACCGAGGGTAATTATCATAACAAGGATAAGATAAATCGCCGCAAGCATCAAATACGGAATTATGTACTCGTAATTCGAGTCGCCAATCTGCCTGAAAGCCTTAGTCACGTCTACAACGGAAATAAAGCTTGCCACAGAGGTCTCTTTGATAAGGGAAATAAATTCGTTACCGAGGGTGGGCAGGATGTTCTTGACCGCCTGAGGGATAACGACCTTCATCATAGAGGTTGAGTAGTTAAGTCCCAACGCCCTTGCCGCCTCCATCTGACCGATGTCAACAGCCTGGATACCGCTTCGCATGGTTTCGGAAACGTAGGCAGCGGAATTCATACCGTAAATGACAATCGCAGCATAAACCGCTTCTACCCTAAGTCCCAAAGCGGGCAAAAGCACGAAGTAACCGATGAGTAGCTGAACAACCAGCGGAGTACCTCTGAAAAAGCCCACGTAAATGTCGCAGATAACGGACAGAACTTTAAGAGCGGGATTGCGCTTGGGAACTACTTTAACAGTCGCAATAAGCGTACCGATAAGGATACCTATAATAAGACCTATAACGGCAATTTGCAGTGTGACAACAAGACCGTCCACAACGGTTTTCCAACCGCCGTAAACGATGAACTTATTATAAAAGACTTCCCACGCTGCTCCCATAACCGATTAGCCCTTCAAGCCCTTCAATACGTCAAGTACTTCTTCAGTAGTCTTGCAAGAGTCAAAAGTGGTGTCATCAGCCTTAGCGATGATAACCTGGTAAGCGTCTGTGAAGTAGCTGTCTGTGAAGTTAACAACCTTCTTACGTGCAGCGTTAATTGTCATGCCTGCGATACCAACGTCAACGCCGTTCTTACCGAGAGCGCCGGTGATAGCCTCAAAGTCCATGTTCATGATAACGAGTTCCATGCCGAGTTCGTCAGCAACGAGCTTAGCGATTTCCATGTCGATGCCTGCAAAGCCGTCGCCCACAACGAATTCGAAGGGAGCGAATGCAGCGTTGGTAGCAACAACGAGCTGGTCCTTGTTTGCATCATAAGTGCCTGCGGGAATGGGAGTGCCTGCCCAGTCCTTGGAGTTGTTATCATCAACGTTTGCATAGCTGTCGATGATAGCGGTGATATCGTCAGCCTTGTCAGCAAGAACGCCGTTGATCTTCTCAAGAAGTTCAGGCTGGTTCTTGTCAACAGCGATACCGTAAGATTCGGTGGTAAGAGCGATGTCGATAACCTTGAAGCCTTCGTTGCTTGCAACCAGGCTCTTAGCTACGTCAGCGTCGATAACAACGTACTTAACGTTGCCTGCTTCAACGTCTTTAAGCGCAAGACCTGCGTTGTCGTAGGAAGCAACTTCTACGTTGGAGAAGCCGTCAAAGCCCCAATCAGCGTCGCCGGCCATAAAGCTGTAACCTGTGGTGCCGGACTGTACGCCCACCTTAACCTTTGCGTCGCCGCCGCAGGAAGCGAGGCAAACAACGAAACAAACTGCCATAAGCAGTGCAACGATTTTGCTGAATTTGTTCATAAGAATCTCTCCTTTTTGTAGTCCCGTACTGTGCACGGGCTTTTTTAACCCAGTTATTATACAGCAGTAATGAATAAAAATCAATACCTTATTCAACTAAATAATCAAAATTTGTGCCGTTTTTTCGCCAAAAGGACGAGATTTCAAGCTTAAAGCCCAAAAACCTCGTTGATCAGACTGTTCATTTCAATGAATCCTGTTGCAAGATTTATTCGGTTTCTCAGGAAAGCCGAATTTTTCCTCCCCTTCGAGTACCACGCAATGTGCTTGCGAGCTTCGAGGATCGCAACGTCCTCGCCCTTGATTTCCACCAACCGCTTTAAATGGAGTTTTGCGGTGGCGCATTTTTCCTCATCGGAGAGCTCTGTGTAAGCCTTCCCCTCAAGAACCGCCGCAACCTCTGCGAAAATCCACGGTCTGCCGAGAGCTCCCCGCCCGAGCATCAAAGCGTCAGCTCCGGTTTCAGCCAAAGCCCTTAAAGCGCTTTCTCCGTCAACCACGTCTCCGTTTGCGATAACGGGAACATTTACCGCTTCCTTTACCGCCTTGATAACAGCAAGGTCAGCCTTGCCCGAATACATCTGTTCTCTTGTTCTGCCGTGAACCGCAATAAAGGAAACCCCCGCCTGTTCAACAGCCGTGGCAACCTCTACGGCGTTTATGCTTTTAGAATCAAAGCCCGCACGGATCTTAACGCTTACGGGAACATTAACAGCTCCAACCACAGCCTTTACGATTTCAGCGCAAAGCTTCGGGTTCTTCATCAGCGCACTTCCCTCTCCGCTTTTCACGCACTTCGGAACGGGACAGCCCATGTTGATGTCAATGGCAGCAGGCTCGTACTTCAAAAGCTCCGCCGCCGCCTTTGCCATAAACTCACTCTCGCTCCCGAAAATCTGAAGCGAGGTGTGTTTTCCCTCCCCGTTTTCCAGCCTGGCAAGTGAATCGGTCTTTTTGTCGCCGTAACAAACAGCCTTTGCGGAAACCATTTCGCTCACCGTAAAATCCGCACCGTAATCAAAGCAGATTTTCCTGAACGCAGCATCGGTGATCCCCGCCATGGGAGCTAAAATCAGCCCGTTTTTTAATTCCAATCCGTTTATCTTCATAAATCAGTTAAAAATCTCCTTAGAGCCGTTCTCGTCGAAAAAGCTGTCAACAGCTGTGTAAATCATTCTCAGGTCCTCGGCCGTGTAGCCTGCACCGACCTCAATTTCATCTATTGCCTTGTGCGTTTGCTCAATCAAGGGCATGTCAGCCATGCTTGCATGCTTAAATCTCAGCTCGCCACTCTGTCTGCTGCCGAAAAAGTCGCCGGGGCCACGTTGAAGCAAATCGGCGTTTGCCACCTCGAACCCGTTGTTTGTCTGACTCATTACCGACAGACGTTCCATTGACTTTTCGCTACCCTTTCCGGTCATAAGGATACAGTAGCTCTTTTTTGTTCCTCTGCCCACACGTCCTCTGAGCTGATGAAGCTGTGAAAGCCCGTAACACTCCGCATTTTCAACGAGCATAACCGTGGCATTGGGCACATTCACCCCGACCTCAACAACGGTTGTCGACACAAGAACCGAAACCTCACCCGCCGCAAATGCTTTCATCGCACGGTCCTTGTCTGCGCTCTTCATCCGCCCGTGAAGGAATTCGGCTCTCACGTTGGGCAAGTAACTTTGCATAAGCTCTGCGTACGCCTCAACGCTTTTTCGGTCAAGCTCTTCGTTTTCCTCAACCAGAGGGCAAATAATGTAAGCCTGGGAGCCGGCACCAATCTGCTTTTTCAAGAAAGCAAAAACCGCTTCCCGCTTCTCATCGCTGTACGCCTTGGTTTCAATCTTCTGACGCCCTGCGGGTAACTCGTCAATGATGCTGATGTCCATGTCCCCATAAAGAACAAGGGACAGCGATCTCGGAATGGGAGTAGCAGACATTACAAGGGAATGGGGTTGCCTTTCAGCGTTTTTTTCAGCAAGAGCCGCCCGCTGAACCACACCAAAACGGTGCTGTTCGTCGGTAATCACAAGGCCGAGGGAACAGTACTCCACGTCCTTTTGAATCACGGCGTTAGTCCCCACTACAATGTCAACCGAACCGTTTTTTAGCCCCTCTTTTATTTTCTTTTTATTTTTGGCAGGCGTGCTTCCAAGCAACAGCTCCACACTTATGTCCAAGCCCTCGTAAAGCTTTGTAAGCGTGTCAAAATGTTGAGAAGCGAGAATCTCTGTCGGCACCATCAAAACGCATTGATAAGAATTTTTTACTGCAAAGAGCATCGCCCCCGCCGCAATCACCGTCTTTCCGCTTCCCACGTCGCCCTGAACCAAACGCCTCATGGGAACCGACCTGCAAAGGTCGCCAAGCACTTCCTTAACCGTACGCTGTTGCGCACCCGTAAGCTCGTAAGGCAAAGAAGAGAAAAACCGCCCAATTCCCGTATCCTTGTAACTCATTGCGGGCGCATTAAAAGTCTCAAGCTTGCCTCTGAGCCTTCTCACCGCAAGCTGAAAAACCAACAGCTCCTCAAAAGCAAGGCTGTGCTTTGCCTTTGCAACCTCTTCCATGCTTTTGGGAAAATGAAGCGCCCTGTAAGCATCACGTCGGCTCATCAAGCCATGCTTTTCCCTTAAAGACTGCGGTAAAGTTTCGGGCAACAAATCAATAAGACACGCCGCCTCACGCATGGCACCGGAAACCGCCCCCTGCGTCAGTCCCTTGGTTAAGGGATAAACGGGCAGGATGCTCGGAAGCTCCGGATTGTACACTTCCATCTCGGGGGAACTCATTTCGAGGCAGTAAGAACCGTAGTTCAGCTTTCCGTAAAACCTGAATCTCCTACCTACAACGATGGATTTTTCAAGCCACGGCTGATTAAAAAAAGTCACCTCAACGCTTCCGCTTTCGTCTCCTGCGGTAAATTTTATGTAACTGATTCCACTCCTCATGCTGCGTGACAAAACAGGAGCAGACCGCACCGTGAGCAAAAGAGCGCAATTCTCCCCCTCGGGGCACTCAGAAACAAGCTTAATGTTCCCTCTGTCCTCATAGCTTCGTGGAAAGAAGCCGATAAGCTCGCCCGCCGTCACAAGCCCAAGCTTTGCAAAGCAAGCGTTTTTTGCTTCTCCAACTCCCCGTAAAAACCTTATCGGAGTAGAAAACTCAACAGCCAAAACCGTAACCCTCCGTTTTTTGTCTAAGCTTTATACCTTAATCTCCCTAAACTCAATCCCCATGGAATCAAGGCATTTCTTTTCCCTGTCCGTGCAGGAGAAGATGAACATTTGTCTTTCTCTGTCTTCGGTGAGCACCTTCATCATCAGTTCAAGACGTTTATCATCAAGGTGAATAAAGGCATCGTCAAGCACAATCGGAACACTTTTTTCGCCGTAAATCAGATTCAAAAGCGAAAGCCTCAGACAAAGGTAAGCGCTCTCTCTTGCGCCTGCACTCAAATACTCGGCGCTCTTCGTGCCGAACTCACCCTCAACGTTCATGTAAAGACGTGTATCCATCTGTAAAGAACTGTATTTCCCTCCGCTTGCCCTCTCAAAAAGCTCTGAGGCGAAAGCTCCGATTTTGGGAGAAATCGATGCTTTCATTTCATCGCTTGCGGATTCGATCACTTCAAGTGCCTTTTCATAAGCAGAGTGTTTGCGTTCCGACTTAACCAAATTCTCTTTTTCGTGACTGAGCTTACTGAGAATTACCGAGGGATCGAGGAACAGCGCCTCCTCCTTAGCCCTTTGTTTTTCCTGCTCGCTCAGCTTGATTTCGAGGGCCTTTTTACCCTCGGTGATAAATTTCATTTCGTACAAAAGCTTGGATTTGTCCCGTGGCGGTTCATAAGCCCCCTCCGCCGCTTTTTCAAGGGCACTGCGGTCAAGACTTGCGTTCTTTTCGTGGGTAATGATCTTAGCCTCGTACTCATTTTTAAGGCGATTCGCCTCAATGGTGTCCGCAAGAAGTGCATCGATGATTTCCGAAAACGTACCTTCCTTTGAGGTGAAACCCGTCAGTTTTTTCCTTATCTCAGCGGAAAACGTTTCGCTCTGCGCCTCAACCTCATCAAATTTCCGCTGAGATTCAGCGCACGCCTTTTCCTTATCCTGAGCAGATTGGCGAAGCAACGGAGCACTCAACGCCGCCTCTTTAAGCTCAGACGCCGTTTCGTAACCGCTCTCTTTGATGAAACGTTTTTCTCCGAGAACCGTAGCAATCAATGCCACAGCAGCCAAAACCGCTGCCGCGCCCAAACCCAAACCTAAAACCGTCTGCGAAATCACAAACATCAAAACCGATGCACAGCCCAAAAGCACCGCCGAAACTCCAAACAAAAGCTTCTTCTTTGCGTAGGATTCAAGCTTTGCCCCACGTGACTCCAGCAAATCAAAGTCTGCTTCTTTAGCCTTTTCAAGCTCTTTCTTGGAGCTTTCAAGTTCAAGCTTTGCTTCCTTCAAGCGCAAAAGAGCGCTTTCGTACTTTGCGTTCTCGATCGCTACGTTGTTTATCTCATCTATGTTCGGAATCTGGCCGCCGTTAAAGCCCTTCTTCGATTCTTCAAAAGCAAGTCCGGCCTTTTCAATCTCTGCTTCGCTCTGCTCGATTTCTTTAAGCTTTAAGTACGCCTCGTACCTGTCAAAATTCTCACGTTCATCCTCAAGCTCCGAAATCTTTTGTTCCCTCTCGGAAATCATCTCTTCAAGCCCTCTGATACTCTCGCTGAGCGCTTCCTTGCGTTCTTTGGCTTGCATGGAGCTTTCAAAGCTGTCGCTGAGAACCGCAATGCGGTTTTCGATTTCGAAAATCTCACCGCTTTTTCCTCTGCCCTTAAGAGAGTTTTTCGCCGCAGTAAGGCTTTTCACCGCCCGTGCCGCACTCACCCTCTCGTCAGCGGAAAAGACGAGATTCTGAAGCTGTTCCGCCAGCTCCTCATCCTTGCTCTGCGGAACGCTTAACTGTGCAAAAAACGCCGTCTTTTCAAAAACCTCAGGTCCAACGCCGAAAAGCACCTCTCCGGGGCAAAGTCCCGAGAAAACTTCTCTTCCCCTTTCGACCTCTGTCATAAAGAAGTTTTCCTTAGAGCCGTTTACACTGCGCTCCACTCTTATCCGTCCCTTAGGGGAATTAAAGGTAACCGCACCCGAAACGGAAGCCCCGTCCCAGGGAGAATAAAGCTTTTTGCTGTTTTCTCTGATGCTCTGAGCACGTGCTCCGGTAAAACCGTAAAGGACAAATTTTATAAAAGAGGCTACCGTGGTCTTTCCCGATTCGTTCGGCGCACAGAAAAGGTTTATTCCGTTGGAAGGAACAATAACAACGTTTTTCAGCATACCGAAGGCGGTAATTTCAATTTTTTCTATAAAAACTCCGTCAATCATTGATTTCACCCCTTTTTACTCATCTGCCAGGGAACGGCCTCCAAGTGCCGCAAGCCCGTAACGCAAAGCCGAAATAAGAACCTCGCGTTCCTCACTGCCGTTCTCGGTTTTTTCAATTTCTTCGATCATCTTTTTGTAAAACACACCTGTCAAAGTGTTGCTCTGTTCCAACGAGGTAAAAGACGGTGCGGCGAAGGTCTTGTCAATGATTTCGATGGATGAAGGAAACTCGTAGCCCTTGCCGATGGCATCCGGGGTAATGATGAATCCCTCAGCCACCTGCCCTTCAAGAATGAGCCTCAGACTTGTGTCCTCGTTGTAACTTCTGATGCCGGAACGAATCCTTTCAAGCGCTTCTGTGCGTGAGCAAACTCCGTCGAGGCTCACGGTAGCGATTTCAAATCTGTGCTTGGAA
>JAFXKQ010000010.1 GCA_017531625.1 Clostridia bacterium
ATCAAAATATGATTTTATTAAACTTCATCATCGTTTACCTTATGGTTATGGTGTTAATTTTACAACTGAGAAAGTAGATTTTTTAGATGATAAATTAAATGTTATAGTCCCAAATTTTGATTATATAAAATATAATTTAAGCTTTGGTGATTATGATTTTACCGGCGCTTACACCCTTGAAGGTGAGTCCGTCAAAGGTGATGAATTTATGGAATTTCACGTGGACGAAGTTCATTTGCAAAAGACTGTTGTTGAGCTTTTCTACAAGGCTGTTGAAGAGTAAAGAATTATTTAAAGAGGTCAGTGATGGATAAAAAGATGATTGTTGAAACCCCAAAACTTAATAAGCTTTCGGGATTTTTCAACATTCGTTGGCTTCTCGTAGTGTACGACTTGGTTGTGTACTGCTGTGTGTCGCTATTACTGTTCTTCGTTTTTGATAAAGCTGACGGACGTGTCTGGCTTCACTTAGGCGTTGGTATTGGCAGTGTCTTTATCAGCCGTATGTTCTTCAACATTTATCGCCAGATTTGGCGTTACGGTGATTTGGGTGCTTATTTCCGTCTCTCTGTTGCCGACGGAGTAGGTTTTATTCTTTATCTTTTAGTTGCTGTTTTTGCAGATTTTGATAAAAATTTGGTTTTACGTATTCTTGCGGTAGACAGCTTGTATCTTCTTATGTCTATGACCATAAGAATGGTTTACCATTACGCTTATAAACTCAGTTATAAACACACTTCTGTCGGCGCTTTTTCAAGGCTTCTGCTTCGTGTTTTTACGGGCGGTAAAGCTATTCCGAACATTGGTAAGGTTGATGAAAAAAGACGTAAGATCCGCATTGCCATTGTGGGTGCAGGCCGTGTTGGTGTAGGTCTTGCCGAAGAGCTTTTGAATAACCCTAATTCTGATTATTTTCCGTGCTGTTTTATCGACATTAACCCGATTAAATCGGGTAGAATGATTTATAATGTGCCCGTGCTTTTTGAAAATGATGTCAGCGCAGAGGTAATCAATAAGTTCAGTATACAAGAAGTGGTTTTTGCTTTACCAAAGGTTACAGCAGAGGAAATGCAGAAGCACTATTCTTTTTATAAAGGAATGGGATGCAGGGTTAAGGTTTACGACTATCCCGATATGCATTCCACAGGGAACAGTAAAAGACACCTTCGTGATTTCGACATTGAAGAACTGCTCTTCAGAAATCCAAGCGAGTTTGATACTGAAACACTTTCTGCATACTATAAAGGCAAAACCGTTATGATTACCGGTGGAGGCGGTTCTATCGGAAGCGAGCTTTGCCGTCAGCTTGCCAAGCTTTCTCCTAAAAAGCTTGTTATTTTGGACATTTGCGAAAACGGAGCTTATGATATTCAGCAAGAGCTTCGTATGATTTATAAGGATAAGCTTGAAATCCAGGTCGAAATCGTTTCGATGGTGGATAAAGAGGGGATGGAGCAAGCTTTTAAGAGTCACCGTCCTCAG
The DNA here is from genome assembly GCA_017531625.1 of Clostridia bacterium. GTDB lineage: Bacteria > Bacillota > Clostridia > Oscillospirales > CAG-382 > SIG636. The sequence continues at coordinate 1,483 of JAFXKQ010000010.1, forward strand.
GTTATTTTGCACGCAGCGGCTCATAAACATGTTCCGTTGATGGAGTACAATTGCTGTGAAGCCGTTAAGAATAACGTTTTTGGCACTCTTAACACTGTTTTACTTTGCGAAAAGTACGGTGCAGAACGCTTTATTATGATTTCAACGGACAAGGCGGTAAACCCCACAAACGTTATGGGTGCTACAAAACGGATGTGCGAAATGCTTGTTCTCAGCCGTGCAAACAACGGTTCCGGAGTAAAATACAGCGCTACGCGTTTTGGTAACGTCTTAGGCAGTTCAGGTTCGGTTATCCCTCTGTTCAAACGTCAGATTATGGACGGAGGTCCCGTTACCATAACTGATAAGCGGATTATTAGGTACTTTATGACTATCCCCGAGGCTTCTCAGCTTGTTATTCAGTCGGGAATGCTTGCCGACAACGGTGAGCTGTTTGTGCTCGACATGGGGAAGCCCGTTAAGATTTTGGAAATGGCCGAAAGTATGATTAAGCTTGCGGGCTATGAGCCATACAAGGACATAGACATTGTGGAAATCGGTCTTCGTCCCGGTGAAAAGCTTTATGAAGAATTGCTTATCAACAGCGAGGGACTCACCAAAACCAGTAATAACCTGATTTACATTGAAAAAGATACTCCGATTACCACGGCTGAGCTCGAGGAGAAGCTTTGCATTCTCGCTGATGCCCTTAAAACCCAAGACAATCGCAAGGTTAAGGAGGCATTGATGAAAGTTGTTCCGAGCTTCCATGAGCCGCAAGAGGTAAACGAAGCTGCCGATAAGAGAGTAGAAAACGGCGTTCCTGTGGGTGTGAGTTAAATGAACGATACGAAACACCGTAAGAGGCTTTTTGTGTTGATTGCGCTGGGAGCTCTTTCTTTGGTCTTTATTTTCACAAATTCGCTTAAAAATGGCGAACTCTCCCGTAACGACAGTGATTTCTTTGTTGAGTTGGTTAGACCTGTTTTTGATACTTTGTTTGGAGTGGGAGCAGTCGACGTAAGCTTCGTTGTGAGAAAATGCGCTCATCTCTTTGAGTTTGCGTGCCTTGGAGTAGTTTCGGCATTGACAGCGAAGCAGGTTAAGAAAATGACCGGAGTTCATACAATGGTTTATTTCGTTTTTGGATGCTTGGTCATTGCAGCGGTGGACGAGTTTATACAAAGCTTTAACGGGCGTACAAGCTCATTCAGCGACGTTGTGTTGGACTTTTTTGGTGTTGTTTTAGGATTTTTCCTTGTTTACGGAATCGCTTTTTTAAAAAGACGGCTGAATAGATCGGTTTGATTAAATGTCCCAAAAGTCAGTTTTTTTAGACTGCGGTAAACAAAAATGCTCCCCCGTTAGATTTTCTCTCGGGGGAGCTGATTTTTTTGTGTGTCTTATTAAATGTGAGGCCTTAGGTTTCGTTTTCAGCTTGATCCGTGTGAAGCACTGACTTATTCTTGCGTGCTTTTACATACTTGACGATGAAGAAAACGAGAATTGCGGAAAATACTACAATGAACGCATAAGAAACGGGTGCAACGTACTTATTGAGGTTTTTTTTGAACTGTGTTACATCCTCAGCATAACCGGACGTTACAAAGGGTTCACTCTCCGCAAGGGTAACCAAGTCGAAGGTCATCTGTTTTATTACGATGTCTTGACCGTTTAGAATTTCGTCTACGTCGTTAGTTTTCAGCAAGGTGCTGTTTATGTAGTCTGTACTGCAACGTGCGCCGTCAATGTAAATAACGCTGTCCTTGGTAAAGTTTTTGCCACTTACATAAAGTGCACTGTCATTCAGTTCAATGAAATGTATCTCAGTGTTTTCAAGGCCGAAACGCATTTCGGTTGCTTTGTAACGGTGTTTGCCGTCAAAAATGTACCTGTTGCCGTCAACCATGTCGTATTCAAGTGCCTTTAAAAGTTCGGCTTTGTTTTCCGGTTTTGCTTGGTGGAGTCTGGTTATGTTTCCAACGCTTATGCCAATGTCTGAAAGGAACTCGGCACCCAAAGTGTGAGCGCTCTGTTCTTGGTCGGTGGATTCTCCTTGAAGTTCGTAGTTGCTCCAGATAACGTACTTAGTCTGGTACTTGTTTCCGTATTTTAAAGCTTCGGATTCGTCGATAAGGGTGGGTAAGTGGTCACCGTAAGCTACGAGAACGGTTTTTTCATCGCGTTCTTTGATGGCACTAACGAGCTCTTTAAGAAAGAGGTCGGTTTCGTAGAGTTGGCTTGAGTAGTATTCCAGTTGGTGCTTGAACTCCTCGTCTTCGATGCCTTGAACCGTGATTTCGTGGTCAACCGGCATTTTTTCGGATGGGTACTTCCCATGTCCTTGAGCTGTCACGGTAAATACAAAATCTTTTCCGTCGGTACTGTTGAGCGCCCCGAGGATTTCCTTGCCAAGAACCTTGTCCTTTGCCCATCCGTACTCTGTGAATTCAGCGTCGGTCATGCATTCAAGGGGTACGAAAACGTTAAAACCAAGGTTGGTGTACGCAATGTTTCTGTTGTAGAAGTTACCCGAGTGGTTGTGAATAGCAAAAGATGTGTAATCAAGCTCACCCAAGGTGTGAGCAAGACTTTCAACAGGTTGGTCGTCCAGGAAGGTAATGTAGGGGTACTCGTCAAAACCAAAGTCGTGGACATCCATCCCCGTAAGAAGCTCAAACTCGACATTAGCGGTGCTTGCACCGAGAGCCGGTACATTCAGGTAACCGCTTTGAAAGTTTTCCGTAAGCTCGGTAAAAAAGGGAATGGGGTTCTCTGAAAACTGAACGCCCACAAGCTCGTTTACGTCAAAGAAAGATTCAAGTTGGATGACGATTATGTTGGGAAGCTCTTCGGGAACAGATTCCGGTACTGTGTTGATTATTTCCTTGATTTCTCCGATCTGTTCCTTGGAGTAATTATCGGGACGCTCTGCACCGTAGTCAACCACGCTGGCTGAGAAACAGCACACGTATCCGTATTTATTGTAGCGGTCAGGAAGGTTAAGGCTCTTGTCGATGGTTCCGAATAAGTCAAACGCAAGCCCACAGCCAACGCTTAAAACCAAAAGGCAAAGGAAAATGATACCTGAGCGTTTAAAGTTTACATTCTCGTGTTTAACGTTGCGGTAAAGGTAGATCAAAACACCAATGACAGTTATTACTCCAAGTCCAACAGCGATAAGCATTGGGATTGTAATGTAGACGCTGGAAACGCCCATTGCAGCTTTCATGTTTAAAAAGTCGATGGCGATAAAGGGAGTCGGTCTGTAACTGAGAGCTACAGAGTTTGCAACACCTAACGCAAGCCAGATAGCAGAAACTATAAGTAAAACGAATCTGCGACGCTTGAAAAACAGAGAGACGGAGAGCGTTAGTGTTATGAAGATGACACCGAAGACAAAAATGTGAAAACCTTTGAAAATAAAAGCAAAACCCTCAATCAAGGAATGTCTACCAAGAATTTCGAGGAACAGGTTGAACAATGTAGCAAGGCACAGGCAATAAAGCAAAGGTTTGTTCCACAGAGCGTTATGTGCAGGTATAACGCGTTTTTTAAACCATGATGTAATTGCTTTGAAGAATTTATTCTGTTTTTTATTTTGTTCGTTTGTGAGGTTCGGTTTAGTGGAATTCATTGAAAAATACCTCTTATAAAAGCTGGAAAATAATTGTGTAAATGAAAGTGTTTCTTATTGACAAAAACAAAGTATAAGCTATAATTATTGTAGTATGAATGAGTGTTTGTAAACTGTTTGTTAACATTTTTTGCGGAGGAAAATGATGGTTGAAAAATACTTGGGACAATTTGACTATTTGGTGGTAGGTTCAGGGATTTCGGGCGCGGTTTGTGCGAGAGCATTGGCAGATGACGGAAAAAAGGTTCTTGTAGCGGAAAAAAGAAACCACCTTGCAGGTAATACATACGATAGATACAATGAAAAAGGGATTTTGATTCATCAGTACGGCCCCCACATTTTTCATACTCAAAACCAACGTGTTTACGACTTTTTATCACGCTTTACGACTTTTGAGGAATACAGACATAAGGTGGTTGCCAACATTAACGGAACGCTTGTGCCGGTTCCCTTTGATCTGGACTCCTTGCACCTTTGTTTTGAGAAGGAGTTCGCCGACAGAGTGGAAAAGCTTCTTGTCGACAGATTCGGTTATGGCTCTAAGGTTACAATAAACGAGCTGTTGCATAGTGGGGAAGCAGACACTTCGGTTGGCGGCGACTTGGAAAAATTGGCGGATTTTGTTTACAAAAATGTTTTTTTGTGTTATACTCAAAAACAATGGGGCTTAAGACCGGAGGAGATTTCTCCGGATGTCCTCGCACGCGTGCCGGTAATGGTTGCACGGGGAGGCGGATATTTTACAGATATGTACCAAGGTATGCCTGACAAGGGTTATACCGCAATGATTGAAAAAATCCTCGAATCGCCGTTGATTACCGTCCTCACCTCAACACCTGCATGTGAAATTTTAGAGCTTTGCGATGACGGACAGATTCTTGTGGGCGGAGAGGTTTTTGAGGGCAAAATCGTTTACACGGG